>NZ_BSPB01000004.1:0-207679 GCF_030160815.1 Hydrogenophaga electricum
CCCCGGTCTCCATGAGATTGCCCGCGAGGATGAAGAAAGGGATGGCCGCCAGCGGAAACTTGTCGATGGCGGTGAACATCTCCTTGGGCACGAGGATGAGCTTGTCGCCATCGAACAGGGCCAGGCCCAGGATGGCCGAGCCGCCGATGGCGATGGCGATGGAGATGCTGAAGGCAAAGCCCAGCAGCATCGTGACGAGCAGGGTCAGTGGCATGGTGGAGGGCCCGGGGTTACGAGGCGTTGGCCAGTTCTTCGTTGCGGGGGTCGATGTGGTGGGCGATCACCGCCACCATGGCCAGCAGCGCGCCCACGGGCAGCGCGGCGTAGGCCCAGGCCATGGACAGCTCCATGGAGGCAAAGGTCTGGAAGCGCACGCGCCAGGCCAGGTCGATGCCGAACCAGACGACGACGGCCAGGAAGGCCAGGGTGACGGTGGTGATGACGGACTCGACCGTGGTGCGCCACCAGCCGCGCGAGAGGCGCAGCATCAGGTCCACCGAGACCATGGCCCCGATGCGCAGCGCCGCCACCACCCCCAGCAGCACCATCCAGATCAGCAGCCGCCGCATGGATTCCTCGGTCCAGGTGGAGGGCTGCGAGAACACGAAGCGGCTCGCCACCTGCCACAGGCCCAGACAGGAAATGACCGCCAGCAGCAGGCAGGCCACGTTCAGGCACAGGCCCGTGAGCAGGCGGTCCAGACGCAGGATGAAGGTTTTCATGAAAACGCTTTTCGATAACAAGGCCCCAAGTCGGGGGAACCACGGAGCCGGCCCGCAGGTTCCGCCCTCTTGGGGGGTGACGAACCGCAGCGCGGGCCGTCACCGGGGTGGGCTTACTTCACCGCCTGGATGGCGGCGATCTTGTCGGCCCCGAATTCCTTGGCATAACCGGCGTAGGCGGGCGCCACCGCCTTGCGGAAGCTCTCGCCATTGACCTGCTTGACCACCTGCATGCCATCCTTTTCCAGTTGGGCGATGCCGTTGTTCTCGTCGTCGTTGACCTTCTTGCGCTGGGCCGCAGCGGCCTTCTTGCCGGCTTCCATGAAGACCTTCTTGTCGTCGGCCGAGAGCTTGTTCCACACGGCGGGCGAGAGGATCAGCGCGGCTGGCGAGTACACGTGGCCGGTCAGCGACAGGTGCTTCTGGACCTGCGAGAACTTGGACGACAGGATCACGGGAATGGGGTTCTCCTGGCCGTCCACGGTGCCTTGCTGCAACGCGGTGAACAGCTCGGGGAAGGGCATGGGCGTGGGCAGGATGCCGAACGTCTTGTAGCCGTCCATGTGCACCTTGTTTTCCATGGTGCGCATCTTCAGCCCGTTGGCGTCGTTGGCCTGCACGATCGCGCGCTTGCTGTTGGTCATGTGGCGGAAGCCGTTTTCCGTCCAGGCCAGGTTGATCAGGCCCTTGGCTTCCATCTTCTTCTGCAGGTCCTGGCCGATGGGACCGTCCATCACCTTGCGGGCGTGGTCGTAGTCGCGGAACAGGAAGGGGATGTCGACGATCTTCACCTCGGGCACAAAGTTGCCCAGCGGGCCGGTGGAGGTGTTCACCAGGTCCTGCGTGCCGAGCTGCACGGCTTCGATCTGCTCGCGCTCACCGCCCAGCGCCGAGTTGGGGAACTGCTGGCACTTGTAGCGGCCTTGCGTGCCTTTGTCGATCTCGTCGCAGAACACGGTGGAGCCCACACCGTAGTGGGAGGTCTGCGACGTGGCGTAGCCGATCTTCAGCACGGTCTGGGCCTGGGCGCCCGAAGCGGCGAGCAGGGCCGCGAGGGCCAGGGGTTGAAGGATGTTTTTCATGCAATGTCTCCTTGGGTGGTGGAACGGGAACAGGAACGGATCACCTCAGCCGGGCAGACCCAGCCGCCGCCGGGCGGCGGGCAGGGTGACCGCGTCCGGATGGTCGTTGACATACTGCCGCAGCACGGCAGCGAAATCGGGGTCGGCGCGCAGTCCCAGCGCCGCCGCGCGCGGACTCTCGAAGCGCGCGGGCCAGCCGGCCACGATGCGGGCGATGGCCGCGTCGGGCTGGTGGCTGATGAGGGCCACGGCTTCGGGGCCGGCCAGTGCGCCGAGGGCGTCGATCATGTCGCCCACGCGCACGCTCAGGGCTGGCAGGTTGATGGCGGTGCGGCCACCCAGCGCGTCGCGCGGCGCCTCGGCCACGGCCAGGATGCCGGCCACGGTGTTGGCCGGCGAGGACAGCGCGACCGGGGTGTCCAGCGGCACCGGGTTGTGGCTGGGCAGGCCGGCCAGGGGTTCGCGCAACAGGCCCGAGAGGAACCCCGAGGCCGCGCCATTGGGCCGGCCCGGCCGCACCGACACCGTCATCAGCCGCGCCGCGCGGCCGTCGATGAAGCCTTTGCGGGTGTAGTCCGCCACGAGCTGTTCGCAGATCAACTTGTGGATGCCGTAGCTCGATTGCGGGGTGGGCAGGGTGTCGTCGCGCACCACGGCTGGCAAGGGCAGGCCGGGGTCGTTGCCGAACACCGCGACCGAGCTGGCGAAGAAGAACACGGGCGCGGTGGCGCTGGCGCGGCAGGCGTCGAGCAGGCTGCGCGTGGTGTCGAGGTTGGCGCGCAGGCCGAGGTCGAAATCGGCCTCGCACTCGGCGGACACGGCCGAGGCCAGGTGAAACACCGCATCCCAGGGCTGGGCGAACAGCGCGGGCAGGTTGGCCTGCAGGTCGCCGGTGAGGCAGTCCACACGCGGATCGCGGGTGAGCCGGTCATCACGTGGCGGGAACAGGTCGGCCAGCATCAGCCGCTTGAGCGGCTGGCCCTGGAAATGGCCACGCGCCAGCAGCGCCTGCGCGAGGCGGCTGCCCAGAAAGCCGGTGCCACCGGTGATCAGGATGTTCATTCGCTCGTCGTTGTGGGGGGCGGGGGAGACAGCAGCGCGTCGAGGGCGCGCCGGATGGGGGGCGCGGCGTTTTCGAGGCGGTCGGCGGCGTTGGCCATGTGGTGCATCGCGCTGCGGCGCGCGGTGGCTGCGTCACCGCGCATCACCGCTTCGGCGATGGCGCGGTGTTCGGCCTGCACCTGGCTCAGGTAGGTTTCGTCCAGGGCTTCGTTGGTGCGGGTCACGCGCATGGCGTCGCGCTGGTATTGCTCCAGAAAGCCCAGCAGCCGTTCGTAGTGCGGGTTGTCGGTGGCGCGGGCGATGCTGCGGTGGAACTGCAGGTCGGCTTCCACGCCGTCGGGGCCCTGCGGTGGGCAGGCTTCCAGGTGGGCGAGCGCTGCCGCGATGGCGCGGGCTTTTTCGGGGGTGATGCGCTCGGCCGCCAGCGCGGCGACCTCGGCTTCGAGGCCCCGCCGCACTTCGACGACCTGCAACACCGACTCCATCGACCACAGCACGCTGGGGTCAAAAGCCAGGGCGCGAGCCTGGTGGCGCGGGGCGACGAAGACGCCGGCCCCTTGCCGGGAGGTGAGCATGCCGATGGATTTGAGCCGGCTCACGGCTTCGCGCACCACGGTGCGCGAGACGCCGAACTGCTCCGACAGCTTCTGTTCGGTCGGCAGGCGCTGATCGGGCGCCAGTTCGCCCGCTTCGATGCGTTGCATCAGCAGCGCCGCCAGCTTGTCCGTGAGGCGCTCAGGCACCTGCAGGGGTTCGACCACACTGTTGCCGTTCATGGGGTGCGGCCAGGGAGATGACTCATATGGTCATCGTATAAATCAGACCGCTTTTGACCCAGCGGGGTTTCCCTGTCCGGGTTTCCCCCGGGTTCCGCTCCGGGGCCGGAGCGGAACCCGGGCTGGGGCCTCGTTGTCAGCCCGCTGCCGGACCGACCGGGCGGTAGAGCGCGCGGTTGTCGGCGAGCCAGCGGGCCGAGCGTTCGCTGGTGTCCTGAGCAGGATGGAAATCGGCCCGGAAATAGCGCGCCCAGGCGCCCAGCCCCGTGCGCAGCAGACCGTGGCGGCCGAACAGCAGGCGCGCCGCGCTGCGCCAGGTGGACCAGCGCCACAGGGTGCCGTCGCGGCGCAGGTTGGCCACGGTCTGCCGGGCGGTGTCGCTCAGGAAGATCAGGGTCACGCGCCGCATCCAGCGGCGGCGCCAGGCCAGGTCGCCTCCCAGCGCGCGGTAGAGGTCAAACGCGGTGCACTTGTGTTCGGCTTCTTCCGCGCTGTGCCACAACCACAGGGTCTGGAGCCGCGGTTCACTGTGGTCCAGCCATGCCGGGTGGGCGAGCAGCCATTCGGCAAACAGGGCGGTGAAATGCTCGTTCGCGGCGGTGATGGCCAGACCGTGACGCGGATCGGCGCCTTCCACCAGGCGCAGACGCTCGCGGGCGCGCGGCTCCCAGTCGTTGACGAGGCCATGTCGCGCGATCTGGGCGTTGAACAGCGCGTGGATGTGCCGGTGCGTGGCTTCCTGACCCACAAAGCCGCGCACCTCCGGTTCCCAGACTGCGCGCGCGTCGGCCGGCAGGGCGGCGAGGCCGTTGCGCACCGAATCGATGAAGAACTGTTCGCCCACCGGGAAGCTCATCGACAGCGCGTTGAACCACGCGGTGAGAAACGGATCTCCGCCGCACCAGTGACGCGGGACGGGCTGCGCAAGGTCGATCAGCAGGCGGCGGACAATGAGTTCGGTCATGGGCAGAGGAGATGGGAAGGTTGGTACCGATAGGTACCTGTGCCGTATGCTCGGGCGCCTGTGGGGCCTTGTCAAGCGGGGACACCCGGGGCGGGTGGTCGCTGATGGGGCGCCCTGTCAGGCCTGACAGTCTTGTCAGGCAGGCAAAGGCTGGGGCCCCTAAGATGCGCGGCCATGAACAGCATCGAAGCCCTTTCCGTGGCCCCCGGACTGACCGAACACCGCAGCCGGCTCCTGCAGGCCATGGCCGTCATGGCCGCCGACAAGGGCCTGGCGAACACCACCATCGCCGACATCGTGCGCGAAGCCGGTGTCTCCAAACGCACCTTCTACGAACACTTCGCCGGCAAGGAAGACTGCTTTCTGTCGCTGTACCGGGCGGCAAGCGCCTCGGCGGTGCGCACTTTGCAGGAAGCGTCGGTGTCCGGCCAACCCTGGCAGGCGCAGGTCGAACACACGCTGGGGGCGTATTTCGCCCACCTCGCGGCCGGTCCGCGGCTGCTGCGCGCCCTGTTCGTGGAGGTGCACCACCTGGGGCCCGAAGGCCTGTCCGTGCGGCGCGAGGTGATGCAGCAGTTGGCCGACCTGATCCTGGCGCGCGTGCAGGCGGCGGCTGTGGCCGGGGAGAGCCACGGCGCCGGCGACGCGGGCCTGTCGCCGGCGATGGCGATGGCGGCGGTGGGGGCGATCCATGAACTGGTGCTCCAGGCCATCGAACGCCACCAGGAGGCTCAGTTGGCCGAACTGACCCCGGCCGCGGCGGCCATCGTCCGGGCGCTGGCGCGCACGGGCTGAGTGGCCGCGCGGCGGGCGCGTTCAGTCGGTGCTGGCGCTTTCCAGCGCGAACAGCGGCACGTCCAGCCGCCGGCTCAGCCACACGCCACCGCCCATTTCGCGAAAGTGCGGCGCCAGCCCGCGGCGGTAGAGCGCGGCGCGGTGGCGGTACAGGCGCGGGTCGGTGCGCTCCTCGTCGAGGATTTCGCGTTCGTAGTCCTCGCGCGTCACGGCCTCCAGATAGAGCGCGCCCTGGCACAGGGTGCCGAGGTTGGCCAGGGCACGCTCGAGGTCGGGGCGGTCCAGGTAGGGCAGCACACCCTGGCAGATCACGAGGTCGAACGCGGCGTCGGCGCGGTAGTCGGTGACCGACCCGCGTTCCCAGCCGTGGCGCTCGCACAGGTGCTCGCTGTATTCCACGCCCTGGTAGCGGGCGGCGGGAAAGTGACGCTTCACGCTGTCGCGCCACAGGCCGATGCCGCAGCCGATGTCGAGCACGCGCTGCACGGGCACCCGCAGGTAGTGCAGGTAGCTGCCCACGAAGTCGCCCAGCCGCGCGGTGTGGGCGGGATCGACGACCCGCGTTTTCTGGTCGTAGTAATAGCGCTGGTAATAGGCTTCGTCGAAGGTGCTGGCGGGGGCTGAATTCACGCGGTTCCGGTGTGCTGGTGCAGGAAAGGCCCCTAGATATACTGCAAAACGCCCCGTTGCCGGCAGGCCTCTCCTCTCCTATGAGCGTTTCCGACCCCACCGATCCCCGTGCCATCGAGCTCCGGCGCATGAAGCGGGTGGCCCTGGCGTCGCTGCTGGCCGCCGCGGCGGGCCTGTCGCTGAGCCTGGCCCTGGGGGCGCAGGGCGGCTGGAGTTGGCTCAAGGCATTTTGCGAAGCGGCGGTGGTGGGCGGGCTGGCCGACTGGTTCGCGGTGACGGCGCTGTTCCGCCGTCCGCTGGGCCTGCCGATTCCGCACACCGCGCTGATTCCTGCCAACAAGCCGCGCATCGCCGACAACCTGGCGGTGTTCGTGCGCGACAGCTTTCTGTCCACCGAGATGCTGCTGCAGAAGCTGGCCGTGTTCAACCCGGGCGAACGCCTCGGCCAGTGGCTGCGCGAGCCGGGCAACGTGGCGGCCGCGCTGGGATCGGTGCGGCCGGTGGCCTTGCAGGCGCTCAAGTTTCTCGACGAACCGGCGGTGCGCCAGGGCCTGAGCGCATTTCTGCTGGAACGCGCCCGCCGCTGGGACGCGGCGCCCACGGCCGCCAACGTGCTGGCCGTGCTCACCCACGAAGGGCGCCACCAGGTCTTGCTGGACAGCGCACTCGAGTCCCTGCGCCGCTATCTCGACCAACCCGACGTGCGCGAACTGCTGGCCCAGCGCATCGCCGGCTTTGCGCGCAAGCAGTGGCCGACCGCGGTGTCGCTGCTGGACAAGGTCTCCAGCCGGGTCGATCAGTGGGGCGGCGGGCTGGCGGAAAAGGTGGTGCTCGAACTGATCCAGGAAACCGAGCGCGCGCTGTCGCAGCCCGATCACGAGGTGCGCCGCAGCCTGGATGCCCAGGTGCAGGCGCTGGTGGAGCGGCTGCGCAGCGACCCGACTTTCTCCGAGCGCATCGGCGCCTTCAAGGATGGCCTGGTGCACAGCCCGTCGGTGCGCAGCTATCTCGACAGCCTGCTCACGGACCTGCGCCTGCACCTTGAAACCGACCTGCAGCGCGAGGATTCCGTGCTGCTGGCGCAACTGGGTGGGGTGCTGGACGCGCTGGGCCAGCGGCTGGCGCAGGATGAACACCTGATCGCGGCGATCAACGCCCACGTCATGGCCAGCGCGACGCAACTGGCCGAACGCCTGCGCGACAGCGTGGCGGGGCACATCGCCAGCACCGTCAAGGCCTGGGACGAGCGCAGCCTGGTCCAGCAGATCGAGCTCGGCGTGGGGCGCGACCTGCAGTTCGTGCGCCTGAACGGCACGTTGGTGGGTGGCGTGATCGGCCTGGCCCTGCACACCGCCACCTGGTTGGCGGCGCGCTGATCGAGGCCGCGTGCAGACCCACGCTTTCAGCGCGCCAGGGCCCGGCGCAGGCTTTCAAAGAGGCGTTCATCGGCCGACTGCGCGACGTTGAAGCGCAGGAAGGCGCTGGCCCCCTGCGTCAGGCTGAAGGCGTTGCCCGGCGCCAGCACCACGCCGTCGCGCAGGCAGGCGCGGGCGACGTCGGCGGCGTCGTGGCCGCCGGGCAGGCGGCACCAGAGGAACAGGCCGGCCGTCGGTACCGTCCACGGTTCGATGCCCAGCGGGCGCAGGCGGGTGATGGTCTGCGCCATGGCCTGGGCCAGGCGCAGGCGCACGCTGTCCAAGTGCCGGCGGTAGCCGCTGCCGGTGAGCGCGCTGTGCAGCACCGCTGTCGCCAGGTGGCCGCCGCCGAAGCTGGTGGCGATCTTCAGGTCGGTCAGGCCTGCGATCCAGTCGGGCCGGGCCGCGATGTAGCCGCAGCGCAGCGAGGCCGAAACCGTCTTGGAAAAGCTGCCGATGGAGATCACCCGCGCCAGCCCGTCGAAAGCGGCCAGCCGGGGGGCGGGCTGGGTCTCGAAGTCGGCAAAGATGTCGTCTTCCACGATCACCAGGCCCGCGCGTTCGGCCAGTTGCAGCAGCCGGTGCGCGGTGACGGAGGACAGCGCCGCGCCCGTGGGGTTGTGCAGGCCGGCGTTGGTGAGGTAGAGACGCGGCCGGTGCGCCTGCAGGGCGGCTTCGAAAGCCGCCACGTCGGGGCCGCGCGGCGTGTAGGGAACGCCCACCACCTGCACCCGGTGTGCGCGCAGCAGGGCGTGGAAGTTGAAGTAACACGGGTCGTCCACCAGCACGGTGTCGCCGGGTTCCAGCAGGAAGCGGCCGATCAGGTCCACCGCCTGGGTACCCGATTCGGTCAGCAGAATTTGTTCGGGCGGGGCTTCGATGTCGAGCCCGCCCAGGCGCCGCGCCAGCCACTGGCGCATGGCCGGCAGCCCCTGCGGCGTGGCGTAGTCGGCCAGCACGGCGGCGTCTGCGCGGGCCACGCTGCGCAGGGCGCGGCGCATGCCGTCTTCGTACATCCAGTCGGCCGGCAGCCAGCCGCAGCCGGGCTTGAGCAGGCCGTCGCCGGCTTCCAGCGACTGGCGCGAGACCCACAGCGGATCGATCTCGCGGTCCACCGGCGGGCCCAGTTCGGCCAGCGCCAGCGGCGCGGCCGGGCCGCAGACGTAGAACCCGGCGCCGGGGCGCGCGGTGATCACGTTGTCGGCCGCCAGCCGTTCGTAGGCTTCGACCACGGTGGACACCGAACAGCCCAGGGTGCGGGCCTGGGCGCGCACCGACGGTAGCCGCGTACCGGGGACCCAGGTGCGGCTGGCGATCTGGCGGCGCACCGTGTCCATCACGGTGTCGATGCGGGTGCGGGTCATGGGCGACTCCGGGTGGCTGTACCGGATATGTGACCAGTACGGTTTCTTTGAATTGTATGGATCTGTGCATGGCGCCCTGGTGGCTGGCGTGCTGTACTCGCCATGCATTTTTTCCGGAGCGATGGATGGACAAACCGAACACGGCGGCCTGGGTCAATGGCTTCATCGGCGTGCTGATCTTTGCCGGCTCCCTGCCGGCCACGCGGCTGGCGGTGATGGACCTGGCCCCGCTGTTTCTCACCGCTGCGCGGGCGGTGCTGGCCGCGGCACTGGCGGCGCTGCTGCTCGGGGCAGGGCGCCAGCCCGTGCCGGCGGCCCGCCAGTGGCCGTCGCTGGCGGTGGTGGCCCTGGGTGTGGTGGTCGGGTTCCCGCTGTGTACCGCGCTGGCCTTGCAGCACCTGTCGTCGGCCCAGTCGATCGTGTTCGTGGGCCTGTTGCCCCTGTGCACCGCGCTGTTCGGGGTGCTGCGCGGGGGCGAGCGGCCCCGGCCGGCGTTCTGGGCGTTTTCGCTCGCGGGCAGCGCCTGCGTCGCCGGCCATGCCGCCTGGAGCGGTGGCGCCCTGCCGTGGCAGGGCAGCCTGTGGATGCTGGCGGCCATTGCCGTGTGCGGCCTCGGGTACGCCGAAGGGGCGCGCCTGTCGCGCACGCTGGGTGGCTGGCAGGTCATCTGCTGGGCACTGGTGCTGGCCCTGCCGGTGATGCTGCCGCTGGTCTGGCTGAGCTGGCCCGCCTCGTTCGGCGCGGTGGGCTGGCCGGCGTGGGCGGGGCTGGCCTACGTGTCGCTGTTCAGCATGCTCATCGGCTTCGTGTTCTGGTACCGCGGGCTGGCCCAGGGCGGCATCGCCGCAGTGGGGCAGTTGCAACTGCTGCAGCCGTTTTTCGGTCTGGCGCTGGCGGCCCTGCTGCTGCAGGAAACGGTGAACGTCTCGATGCTGGCGGCTACGCTGGGTGCGGTGCTGTGCGTGGCCGGCGCACGGCGCTGGCAGTGATTGGCACGATCCCTGAAAAAGCCCGCCGGAACGGGCGGGCAGGGTAGGGAGCCGTCGCGTCACCCCAGGGGCAGCAACGGCACGATCAGCAGCGCGACGATGTTGATGATCTTGATCAGCGGGTTCACGGCCGGGCCGGCGGTGTCCTTGTAGGGGTCGCCCACGGTGTCACCGGTCACGGCGGCCTTGTGGGCTTCGGAGCCCTTGCCGCCGTGGTGGCCGTCTTCGATGTACTTCTTGGCGTTGTCCCAGGCGCCACCACCGGTGCACATGGAAATCGCCACGAACAGTCCGGTCACGATGGTGCCCATGAGCAGGCCGCCGAGCGCCTTGGGCCCGAGGAACACGCCCACCAGAATGGGCACCACCACCGGCAGCAGGCTGGGGATGATCATTTCCTTGATCGCGGCACCGGTCAGCATGCCCACGGCCTTGCCGTATTCGGGCTTGGCCGTCCCTTCCATGATGCCGGGGATCTCCTTGAACTGGCGGCGCACTTCCACCACCACCGCGCCGGCCGCGCGGCCCACGGCTTCCATCGCCATGGCGCCGAAGAGGTAAGGGATCAGGCCGCCGATGAACAGGCCGATGATCACCATCGGGTCGCTCAGGTCGAAACGCACGTGCTGGCCGTAGGTTTCCAGCTTGTGGGTGTAGTCGGCAAACAGCACCAGCGAGGCCAGACCGGCCGAGCCGATGGCATAGCCCTTGGTCACGGCCTTGGTGGTGTTGCCCACGGCGTCCAGCGGGTCGGTGATGTCGCGCACGCTGCTGGGCAGTTCGGCCATCTCGGCGATGCCGCCGGCGTTGTCGGTGATGGGGCCGTAGGCGTCCAGCGCGACCACGATGCCGGCCATGCTGAGCATGGAAGTGGCGGCGACCGCGATGCCGTACAGGCCGGCCAGTGCATAGGCCACGATGATGGCCACGCAGACAAACAGCACCGGCCAGGCCGTGGAACGCATGGACACGCCCAGGCCCGCGATGATGTTGGTGCCGTGGCCCGTGGTGGACGCCTGTGCGATGTGGCGCACCGGCGCGTACTGGGTGCCGGTGTAGAACTCGGTGATCCAGACCAGCGCGGCGGTCAGCACCAGGCCCACGACGGTGGCCCCGAACAGGCGCATCTGGCTGCCCGATTCGGCGATCGCGTTGTCGGGGATGACAGCCGTGGTCACGAAGTAGAACGCGATCAGCGACAGCACGCCCGCGATGGCCAGGCCCTTGTAGAGCGCGGGCATCACGTTCTTCATGCCCGGGCTGGCCTTGACGAAGAAGCAGCCGATGATGGACGCGATGATGGACACGCCGCCCAGCACCAGTGGGTACAGCGCGGCCTGCGCGGGTGCGGCGGCCACCATCAGCGCGCCGAGCACCATGGTGGCGATCAGCGTGACCGCGTAGGTCTCGAACAGGTCGGCCGCCATGCCGGCGCAGTCGCCCACGTTGTCGCCCACGTTGTCGGCGATCACGGCCGGGTTGCGCGGGTCGTCCTCGGGGATGCCGGCCTCGACCTTGCCGACCAGGTCGGCACCCACATCGGCGCCCTTGGTGAAGATGCCACCCCCGAGCCGCGCGAAGATGGAAATCAGCGAGGAGCCAAAGGCGAAGCCGATCAGCGGGTTCAGCGCCTTGGCGTCCGCCGCGGCACCGCCGAGGAACCAGTAGAAACCGGTCACGCCCAGCAGGCCCAGGCCCACCACCAGCATGCCGGTGATGGCGCCACCGCGGAAGGCCACATCGAGCGCCGGGCCGATGCCCCGGGTGGCGGCTTGCGCGGTGCGCACGTTGGCGCGCACCGAGATGTTCATGCCGATGAAGCCGCAGGCGCCCGAGAGCACGGCGCCCAGCACGAAGCCGATGGCCGTGGCGGCGTCGAGGAACACCCCGATCAGCACGGCCAGCACCACGCCGACGATGCCGATGGTGGTGTACTGTTTGGCGAGGTAGGCCGCAGCGCCGGCCTGAATGGCCCCGGCGATTTCCTGCATGCGGGGATTGCCCGCGTCCTGGGAAAGGATCCAGCTTCGGGACCAGAAGCCGTATGCCACGGCGATCAGCCCGCACACCAGCGCAAAGATCAGCGCAGATTGTCCAACCATCGTTTTCTCCTGCTCGTTTCGCGTCTGACAGGGAGGGGGCAACGCGGTGAGGGAGGCCCCCGATTGCGTTGCTTCCTCGCGTCCGCAGCGCCCGCTGGACGCGGGGCAGGGCGATTGGCCAACCGCCGCAATGTAGCGGGAATCGGCGGGTGTGCGAACTGATGTGGATCAGGAAGTCAGTCTGGAATCAGTAAAATCAGGGTTAATCCCGACCGTCTGCAGCCCTTGCTGCGGCGCGTCACACCGGTCTGCGCTGTGCGCTCCGCACAGCTCGCCGCTGCCGATCACCCTTTCCCCAACCCACAGAATCATCCATGTCTCTCGATCACGTCACCCCTGGCAGCAAGGTGCCCGAAGCGTTCAACGTCATCATCGAAATCTCGATGAACGGCGACCCGATCAAGTACGAAGTCGACAAGGCCTCCGGCTGCATTTTTGTCGACCGTTTCATGAACACCGCCATGCACTACCCGACCAACTACGGGTACGTGCCCAAGACCATCGCGGGCGATGGCGATCCGGTGGACGTGCTGGTGATCACCCCCGTGCCGCTGCCCCCGGGTGTGGTCGTGCCGTGCCGCGCGCTGGGCATCCTGAAGATGGAAGACGAAGGCGGCGTCGACGGCAAGGTGCTGGCCGTGCCGACCGAAAAGATCCTGCCGCTGTACTCGCAATGGCAGAAGCTGGAAGACCTGAACCCGGTGCGCCTGAAGTCCATTGAGCACTTCTTCGAGCACTACAAGGATCTGGACCCTGGCAAGTGGGTCAAGGTGACGGGCTGGGACGGCAAGGAAGCTGCCCACCAGGAAATCCTGGACGGCATCGCGGCCTACGAAAAGGATGCCAACAAGGCCTGAGCCGCTTCGCACTCACCGGAAAAAAGCCTGCCGTGGCGTGAGTCCGGCAGGCTTTTTGGTGCCTTGTCGATTTCCGCATTCGCGGTAATGACGGGGGGCGGCGTTTACAGCTCGCGCGGCGATGCCTCCCGGGCGTTTTTCAGATCTCCGCGTCGATGTCGCCGCGGTATTCGATCTTGCCGCGCACGCGGGCGCGTGGGTGCATGTCGATGAGTTCGTCGTAGCTGGCGTCGCCGATGAGCGTGGCCGAGCCGGTGATTTCGAGCGCCTTGCGCGCGATCACGGTGCCGATCACCTTGCCTTCGATGAACACGTAGTCGGCTTCGAGCCGGGTGTTCTCCACCACGCCCGTGGCGCCCACGTGCAGCGTGCCGCCGTTTTCGAAGGTGATGTTGCCCTTGAGCTGGCCGTCCACCTTGATGCCCTGGTCGCGGGTGGTGTGGAAGTTGCCGTCGAAGACGGCACCCTCGGCGATCAGGCTGGTGATGGCGGACAGCCGCTCGGCCGGAACGAGGCGGGTGGAGGCAGGGTTTTGGCTCATGGAATCAGGGCTCCTTGCTGTGCAACCAGTTTTCGGGTTTGAGTGTAGGGGTGATCGGGGGCGAGTCGCCAGTGACGCTGGCCGGTGTCGCCACCGCGGGTGTCTGGCCGCCGTCCAGCCGCAGCGGCAGGGCGGTCCGGTCCTGCGCCGGCAGTTCGGTCTCGCCGTCCGCAGGCCTGTCGGTCACGAAGATCCGGGGCGGCCGGTGGGGCGTGTTTGCTCGCAACGGAACGGTGGTGGCCAAGGCCGCCTGGCCAGTGGGCAGCGACGGGCGACCGGCCCACAGCCAGACCAGCCAGCCGATCAGCAGCAGCGCGGCCACCAGGGGGGCGACGTAGCGGGGCAGTGCCCAGAGCATCCAGCGCCACCAGAGGCGTCGGCGGCCCACCCAGCGGTCGCGCCGCCAACTGGCGGCCAATGCCGAGCGCCGCAGCACCTCGGCGTCGGGCACGAGGGCCGCAACGGCGGGGATGGGGGTTGCGCGGGAGAGCCACTTCCACCGCATGAGTCAGACGGGTCAGTTCCTCGCGACCGGCACACGCTCCAGCGTGGCATTCAGGTCGGCGCCGTTGACCTGAATCCGGCCGTAGCGCACCAGACCGTGCACGCTGGCGGTGTCGTGCAGGGCCACTTCACCGGGTCCGGAGTCGAGCACACCCTCGGTGCGCCCCATCACGGAGATTTTGTGGGCCGTGATGTCGCCTTTGACCCGGCCCGTTTCGGTCACGATCACGGCGACGCTCGTGCCGGGTGCTTGCGTCAGGTTGCCGTCCACTTCGCCGGCAATGCTGCAGGGGCCCGTGAGCAGGGCATTGCCCACGAAGTGCAGGCCTTCGGCCAGCATGGACCGGCCACTGGGCGCGGTTTCCTGGGACTCGGCCGGGGCGGCGTGGACCGTGGGCGCCAGCACAGGCAACTGGTCCGGCTGGGCGGGCGGCATGGCACGCCCGACGTCGACCTGCAAGGCATCGGGGGCGGCGCTGCCGTCTTCGGCGGGCACCGGGGCGCCGGGGATGTCGTCGGAGTAGTTCATGGAGACCGGTGCTTCCTCTTCATCAAGATGTCGGGACGGGTGGAGATAGCGTCGCGCTTTCATGGAGCCTCTCGTCGGGAACCGGCCGGTGGCGTCCGGCCATGGACTTCCTGCAGCACAGGCAGGTTGTCCCCGAGTTTGAGGGTCTTGAACGGGCCCTGCAAGTCGGCGCCTTCGTAAAGCTGCAGGCGCCGGGCCATGAGGGTGCCGGTGGAAATGCCGGTCTTGGAGACGAAGGCCTGGCCCAGGCACTCCAGGCTGGTGTCGTGGGGCGAGGCACCCGGTTCACCCAGGCGACCGAAGAGGTAGACGTCGCCATTGACGCGCACCCGACCGCGCACCACGCCGCCGTTCCAGATGATGAGCCGGCCGTTGACATGCACATGGCCGGCGACCTCGCCCTGCACCAGCAGGCCGCCGTCGAACTGCAGTTCACCCTCGAGCCGGCTGCCGGCGGCCACACGGTTGACCACATTCATGGCCACGGGGTCGATGGTCAGGATGTCCTGCGGGTGTTTCAGTTCCACAGCAAGGCTCCCCAGGCTGCGGCAGCGCCGATCAGTGCGAGCAGGCCGGCGGCACCGATCCACAGCGCATGGCGTTCGAGCCGGAGGCGCAGGGTGCCGGGGCGCCGGCGAGGTTGCCCGGGCGCATCACCCTCGTGGCTGAGCACGCCCCAATCCTGCCAGAGCCGGGAGAGCGTGCTCTGGCCGGTGGTCAGGTCCAGTTGCAGCCCCTGGGCTGCGGCCTCTCTGGGCCCCAGCCGCCTTCCCATCAGCACCGTCTGGGCCGGGCCCACGACGGTCTGGGTGAAAAAGGCGTCGGTGTCGTCCATGCGCGGGAGTGTACCTAAAGTGTTACTAATCATTGCAGCGTTGGGAGGCGGGGTGCGAGGATTTTCACGGTCCTGTCGCGGGGCGCAGGGGTTGCCGGGTCTGCAGATGGTCGAGGTATTCGGCCACGCCGGCCCGCTCGCGTTCCAGGAAACGGTCGACCGCGTCGGCAAAGGCCGGGTGCGCGAGCCAGTGGGCACTGGTGGTGGACACAGGCAACAGCGCGCGGGCCATCTTGTGTTCGCCCTGGGCGCCACCTTCGAAGCGCAGGTAGCCGTGTTCAATGCACCAGGCCAGTGGCTGGTAGTAGCAGGCCTCGAAGTGCAGGCAGTCGACCCGCTCCAGCGCTCCCCAATAGCGGCCGTAGGCCACGCGCTGCGCGGGGTCGATGCCAATCAGGCTGGTGGCGATGGGCAGGCCTTCGCGCTCGGCGGTGAACAGCAGCCAGTTGTCGGGCATGGTGCGCGCCATGCGCGCAAAAAAGTCGCGGCTGAGGTAGGGCGGGTTGCCGTGCTCGAGGTAGGTGCGCTCGTAGCAGCGGTAGAAGAAGTCCCAGTCCGCTTCGCTGATCGCCGGGCCCTGCGCATGGCGGAAGCGCACCCCGGCGTCGGCCACCTTGCGGCGTTCCTGACGGATCTTCTTGCGCTTGTCCTGCTGCAGGTGGGCCAGGAAGTGTTCGAAATGGGCGTAGCGGGGCCCCTGGTTCGCCACCGGGGCGGCAAGACGGTTTTCCGGAGGCGCTCCCATCGGCTGGATTCCCGCGTTCGCGGGAATGACGGACGACGGGGCCTGACGATCCGGCGCCGGGACGCCCCCAGCAGGATCGGCCCCCTCGGGGGGCAGCGACCCGCACTCGCGGTGGAGCGTGGGGGCCCTGTTCTTCCAGTGGAATTGCACGTTGTGCCTCAGCATCAGTCCGGCGGTCTCGCAGGCAGTGGCGTCCGTTGGCGACAGGAACAGCAAGTGCAGCGACGAGAGCTTTTCCTGTTCGGCGTACGCGACGAGTGCCTGCACCAGCGCGGCGCGGGCGGTCTCGTCGCGTGCCAGCAGCCGGGCGCCGGGCACCGGCGTGAACGGCACCGCGACCAGCGCTTTGGGGTAGTAGCGCAGACCATGCTGTTCATAGGCGTTGGCCCAGGCCCAGTCGAACACGTATTCGCCATAGGAGTGGCTCTTGAGGTAGAGCGGGCAGGCCGCGTGCAGCACATTGCCTTGCCACAGCGTCACGAAGGCGGGCGTCCAGCCCCGGGCAGGGACGGCGCTGCCGCTGTCGTGCAGGGCTGCGAGGTAGGCGTGCCGCAGGAACGGGCTCGGGTCGGGCTGCTGCGCGAGCAGGGCGTCCCAGGCGGTGGCGTCCAGCGCGCCGGGGTGGTCGAACACGCGCAGGTCGTAGGGAGGGGTGTAGGCGTTGTCGGGTGGCATGGCCACGCATCCTGACTAGAAAGGAAACAGCACGGGCAGCACCAGCACGCAGACCCCCAGCACCAGCAGGGTGAATGGCACGCCGATGCGCACGAAGTCCATGAAGCGGTAGTGCCCCGGGCCGATGACCAGGGTGTTCACCGGCGAGGACACCGGGGTCATGAACGCGGCCGATGCCGCCAGCGCCACGGTCATGGCGAACGCGTGCGGCGCGACGCCGAGCTGTTGGGCCAGGCCCAGGGCCACCGGCGCCATGAGCACGGCGGTGGCGGTGTTGGAGATGAACAGCCCCACCAGCGCCGTGAGCACGAACAGCAGCGCCATCACGGTGCGGGGGGCGCCGTGGCCGGTCAGCCCCAGCAGGGCCGAGACCACGGCGTCGATGCCGCCGGTCTTTTGCAGCGCGATGGCGAACGGCAGCATGCCGACGATGAGGATCAGGCTCTGCCAGTGCAGGCTGCGGTAGGCGCTGTCGGCCGTCAGGCAGCCGAAGGCGCCCATGAGCAGGCAGCCGACCAGCGCGGCCATCACGTTGGGCACGAGGCCCGAGATCATCAGCCCGACCGTGACGGTCAGGGCCAGCAGCGCCAGCGGCGCGCGGTTGGCCGCGGGGGCGGCTTCGTCGAGTTCGGCCGGCAGGGTCAGCACCAGGAAGTCGTGCGCCTGGGTGTGCAGCAGGCGAATGCCTTTCCAGGTGCCGGCCACGAGCAGGGTGTCGCCCAGGCGCAGCTTTTCCTGCAGCAGGCGGTCGGCGAGCGATTCGCCGTTGCGCCGCAGGCCGATCACGTTCAGGCCGCGCTGCGAGCGCATGCGCAGTTGCAGGATGGTTTTGCCGATCAGCGCCGAGCCCGGCGGCACCGTGACCTCGGCCAGGCCGATCTCGCGCGACAGGTCGGTGAGGTAGTCGCTCTTGATCGAACGGTCCTGCAGACGGGTGTCTTCCAGGAAGCGGGGCAGGTCGGCGTGTTCGTGGGTGAAGTCCACCAGCAGGGTGTCTCCGGCCAGGATGTCGCGGTTGGCCGAGGTGGTGAGCATCACCGGCCCGAGCGGGCGTTCGCGTTCGATGGCGATCACATTGGCGCCATAGCGGGCACGCAACTGCAACTCACCCAGGGTGTGGCCGATCACGGGCGAGTCGGCGGTCACCCGCAGCCGGCGCGCACGGTCGCGCAGTTCGTAGTCGTGGATCAGTTCGCGCACGCGCCGGCGGCGGCGCTGGTGGGCCGGTTCGGCGGGCGTGCGCCGGGCCAGCCAGCGCCGCGCCAGCAGCATGTACCCCAGTCCCAGCACCAGCACCACAAGGCCGGCCGGGGTGAAGTCGAAAAAGCCGAACTCCGCGTGGCCGGCGCGCGCGAGTTCGCTGTTGACCACCAGATTGGGCGGCGTGCCCACCAGGGTCAGCATGCCGCTGATGAGCGCGGCAAAGGCCAGCGGCATCATCAGCCGGCCGGGCGCAGCGCCGATGCGACCGGCCACGCTGATCACCACCGGGATGAACAGGGCCACCACGCCGGTGGAGCTCATCACCGAGCCCAGCAGCGCCACCGAGAGCATCAGCAGCACCAGCAGGCGGGTTTCGCTCGGGCCCGCGCGCCGGATCAGCCAGTCCCCGACCCGGAAAGCCACGCCCGTGCGCACCAGGCCTTCGCCGATGACGAAAAAGGCCGCGATCAGGATCACGTTGGGATCGCTGAAGCCGGCCAGTGCTTCGCCCACCTCGAGCGTGCCGCCGAGCACCAGCGCGACCAGGGCGCTGAGGGCGACCATGTCCATGCGGGGCCGGTTGGCGATGAAGCAGGCCACGCAGGTGGCCAGCAGGGCAAAGACCCAGAGGGTTTCGGCGTTCATGCAGGATGGGGCGGGCAGCAGGCTGCCGGGGAAGTCAACGGACGGGCCAGGGTCGATTGTGCGGGCAGTGCCGGCCGGGGAGGGCTCGCCGATAATCGGCCATCGTTTTTCGCCTCCTCCGTTCTTTTCCCCAGGTCCCCAGAGATGTCGCTCGCCGTCCGTATTGCCCAGCTCAACTTCGTGGTGGGCGACCTGCCGGGCAACGCCCGCCGCATCATCGATGCCGCCCGCCAGGCCCACGCCGACGGCGTGCGCCTGCTGCTCACGCCCGAACTGGCGCTGTGCGGCTATGCGGCCGAAGACCTGTTTCTGCGCCCGGCGTTCATCGACGCCTGCGATGCCGCGCTGCAGGCGGTGGCCGAGGGCGCCGCCGACCTGGCGGGGCTGCATATCGTGGTGGGGCACCCGAGCCGCGTGGCCCCGGGCAAGCGCGAACGCAGCGTCTCGGTCGCCGGCCTGCACAACGCCGCCACGGTGCTGTGCGCCGGGCAGGTGGTGGCGCGGTACGCCAAACGCGAGCTGCCGAACTACCAGGTGTTCGACGAGCGCCGCTACTTCCTGCCGGGCAACGAGCCCTGCGTGTTCGCCGTGCCGGGCGACGACGGCCAGCCGGTGCGCGTGGGCCTGCTGATCTGCGAGGACGCCTGGTTCGACACGCCCGCTGCCGATGCGAAAGCGGCTGGCGCCGACATCCTGGCCGTGATCAACGCCTCGCCCTTCCACGCCGGCAAGGGCGGCGAACGCGAAGCCACCATGCGCCAGCGCGCCCAGGTCACCGGCCTGCCGCTGATCTATGCGCACCTGGTGGGTGGGCAGGACGAGATCGTGTTCGAAGGCCGCAGTTTCGTGCTGGCGGCCGATGGTGCGCTGGCCGGCCGCGCCATCAGCTTTGAAGAGGCTTTGTTTGACGCTGCCTTCACACGGCAGGGGTCAGGCTGGGCCATCGAGGCCGGCACCGACCGTGCCCACAGCCCGGAAGCCGATCTCTGGCACGCGCTCGTGCTGGGCGTGCGCGACTACATCGGCAAGAACGGGTTCCCGGGGGCGATCCTGGGGCTGTCGGGCGGTATCGATTCGGCCCTGGTGCTGGCCATCGCGGTCGACGCGCTGGGCAAGGACAAGGTGCGCGCGGTGATGATGCCCTCGCCGTACACGGCCGACATCTCCTGGATCGATGCGCGCGACATGGCGGCCCGCCTGGGCGTGCGGTATGACGAGGTCTCCATCGCGCCCGAGTTCGAAGCCTTCAAGGCCTCGCTCGGGCCACTGTTCGAAGGCCGCGCGGAAGACACGACCGAAGAGAACATCCAGGCGCGCATTCGCGGCACCTTGCTGATGGCGCTGTCCAACAAGTTCGGCGCCATCGTGCTGACCACGGGCAACAAGAGCGAGATGGCCACCGGCTACTGCACGCTCTACGGCGACATGGCCGGCGGTTTTGCCGTCATCAAGGACGTGGTCAAGACCCAGGTGTTCAAGCTGGCGCGCTGGCGCAATGCGCACGACCCCTTCGGCACCGGTGCCGATCCGATCCCCGATCGCATCATCACCCGGCCACCCAGCGCCGAGCTGCGCCCGGACCAGACCGACCAGGACAGTCTGCCCGAATACGCCGTGCTCGACGCCATCATCGAGCGCTACATGGAAAACGACGCCAGCCCGGCCAGCATCGTGGCCGAGGGATACGCGCAAGCCGATGTCGACAAGGTGGTGCGGCTGATCCGCATCAACGAATACAAGCGCCGCCAGGCGCCCGTGGGCATCCGCGTCACGCACCGCAGCTTCGGCAAGGACTGGCGCTACCCCATCACCAGCAAGTACCGCAGCTGAACGGCCCCATGGCCCTTCAACCGGTGTAGACGCGTGGACATCGACTTCAGCCAGCTCACGGCCTACCAGCGCTACAAGCTGATGGCCAGCCTGATCGTGCCGCGGCCGATCGCGCTGGTGACCACGCTCAGCCCAGGCGGCGTGGTCAACGCCGCCCCGTTCAGCATGTTCAACATGCTGGGAGAAGATCCACCCCTTCTGATGCTCAGCATCAACCGCCTGGCCGGCGACGCGCTCAAGGACACGGCCGCCAACATCCGGGCCGAACGAGAGTTCGTCGTGCACATCGCGGACGAACCCATTGCCGAAGCCATGCACCGGTGCGGTGCCACGCTGCCGCGTTCGCAGAGCGAGCTGGACCTGGTCGGCCTGCACGCCTGCCGCAGCGCGCAGGTGCGTCCACCGCGCATCACCGAGGCCCCGGTGGCTTTCGAGTGTGTGCTGCACGAAACCCTCGAAAATCAGAGCCGGCACATCTTCATCGGCCGGGTGGTGCACCTGCATGCTCGCGAAGGCCTCGTCGACACCGAGACCTGGCGCGTGCGCCTGCAGGACTACTTCCCCGTGGGCCGGTTTGGTGCCAGCTTCTATACCCGCACGCGCGACCGCTTTGCCATGGAGACGCCGGCGGAGGCGACCTCCCACCACACGCCCATCGACGAAATCTGAGCTTGCCTGCGCGGACCGCGTCAGCGCGGGGCCGGAACGGTCACGTGCTTGTGAACGGGGCCGGAGAGCACCAGTGAGGTGGTGACGGCGCCGTGGACGGCCAGCGCATCGACCACACGCTCCAGATCGCCCGGGGCCGCGATCGCGCAGCGCACGACGAAACAGTCTTCGCCCGTCACGCGGTCGGCCTGCAGCACCTCGGGCATGCGCTCGAAGAGCGCGATATAGGGGCGGATGCCGCGGTGATCGGTCTGGATGCGGATGATGGCGATCAGCCCGATGCCGATGGCGCGCAGGTTGACGCGGGCGCTGTAGCCTTCGATGACGCCGGCATCCTCCAGCTTGCGCACGCGCTCGCTCATGGCGGGCTGCGAGAGGCCGACCTGTTTGCCGATGGCAGCCAGGCTCTGGCGGGCGTCCTGCTGAAGGGCGCGCAGGATCAGAAGGTCTTTGCGGTCAAGTTCCATGGGCTGGAGAGGGGCATTCGGTGCCGATGGATCATCGCCCGAGCGGGCCATTTTTCGATGAGTCGCCATGGGCGTAGGGGCGGGGAAGGCCTATCGTAGGCCATGCGGTCCCGCACGGTGCGGCCGCCGCTCATCTTCCTCAGGAAACCCCACCATGTCCCTGCAGCTCGTCGGCATGCTCGATTCCCCTTACGTCCGCCGCGTGGCGGTGGCGTTGCAATTGCTGGAACTGCCCTACCAGCACCGGCCCTTGTCGGTCTTTCGCGACGCCGAGGCCATGTCGCGTATCAACCCCGTCATCAAAGTGCCGGCCCTGGTGTGCGAGGACGGTCAGGTGTTGCTGGATTCGACGCTGATCATCGCGTACTTGGAGGAGCGCGCCGGGCGCGAACTGTTGCCCACCGAGGCCGCCGCCCGCTTGCGCGAACGCCGCCTCGTGGGGCTGGCGCTGGTGGCTTGCGAGAAAGCGGTGCAATGGGTGTACGAGCGCGACCTGCGGCCACCCGAGCGCTTGTACGTTCCGTGGCTCGAACGCGTGCAGGGGCAACTGGCGGCGGCCTGGCGCAGCCTGGAACAGGCGTTGGCCGAAGCACCGTTGCCGCATGGGGCAGCGGCGGACGTGGGGCAGGCTGCTCTGAGCCTGGCGGTGGCCTGGCGCTTCACCCGGCAACTGCTGCCAGGTGCGCTGGATCCGGCGATGTACCCCCGCACGCAGGCCTTGGCCGATGCGCTGGAGGCCATGCCCGCTTTTCGGGCCGTTCCCCACGACTGAACGCGCGCCATGCGGGGCGAGCGTGATACAGTTTTAAGGAAGTTTTTTTGTTCCCACCGTTCCCCGGAGACACCCGCATGAAGCAGATCACCGCCGTCATCAAACCGTTCAAGCTCGAAGAGGTCCGCGAAGCGCTGGCCGAGCAGGGTGTGACCGGCCTGACGGTGGTGGAAGTCAAGGGTTTCGGGCGCCAGAAAGGCCATACCGAGCTCTACCGCGGCGCCGAATACGTGGTCGACTTCCTGCCCAAGGTGAAGGTCGAAGTGGTCGTCAACGAAGCCGATGTCGACCGCTGCGTCGACGCCATCGTGCGTGCCGCACGCACCGGCAAGATCGGTGACGGCAAGATTTTTGTCACCCAGGTCGAGCGTGTGGTGCGCATTCGCACCGGTGAAGAGGACGAAGCCGCGGTCTGAGCGGCCTCAGATCTGTTCCAGCCGGTCGGCGGGCGTCACGCCCCCGGCCTGCACCAGTTCCGGCAGCAGACGCTGCCAGTCTGCGTCGATGCGCACCAGCTCCATCTGCCATGGACCCATAAACTGCTGGTCGACGCCGGTCTGCATGAAGTTCACCAGGCCGTCGTAGTAGCCGCCCTGGTTGAGCAGGCCGATGGGCTTGTCGTGGTAGCCCAGTTGGCGCCAGGTCCAGACCTCAAAAAATTCCTCGAACGTGCCGATGCCCCCAGGCAGCGCCAGGAAGGCATTGGCGTGTTCGGCCATCAGGCGCTTGCGCTCGTGCATGGTCTCGACCACATGCAGTTCGGTGCAGTCGTGGTTGGCCATTTCCTTGTCGACCAGGGCCTGCGGGATGATGCCCACCACCCGGCCGCCGGCTTCCAGTGTGGCGCGGGCCACCTCGCCCATGAGGCCGTTGCGTCCACCGCCGTAGACCAGTTGTCCGCCGTGTTCGCCGATCCAGCGACCCACGGCACGGGCGGTTTCGGCATAGGCGGGCTGTGCGCCGGGGCGCGAGCCGCAGTAGACGCAGAGGGAAAAAGCGGGTGCGGTGGCTGTCATGGCGTGCAGGGAGTGTCAGATCAGAGAAAACAGTGCCAGAGGGCGGCCGCCCAGATGCCGCCGCAGACCAGGAGGCTCAGCAGCACCGCCGCGCTGCCCATGTCTTTGGCGCGTTTGGACAGGTCGTGCCATTCGGGGCCGATGCGGTCAATGGCGCTTTCCACGCCGGTGTTCAGCAGTTCCACCACCATCACCATCACCACGGAGCCGGCCAGCAGCGCGACCTCCACCCAGGTGGTGCCAAGCCAGAAGGCCGCAGGCACCAGGGCCAGGGCGGCGAGCGCCTCCTGGCGGAAAGCGGTTTCCTGCCAGCCAGCTTGCAGGCCGGCCAGGGAGTAACCGAAGGCGTGGCGCAGGCGGCTGAAGCCGCGGCGCTGTTTCTGGGGGTTGACGGGAGTGTCGTTCACGGGTGGTTCAGGCCTGGAGCCATGGTCATCAGGGCGTCCACCAGCGTCGCCGGGCGCCCGCGGGTTCAGGGGGCTTGTGATGGATCAGGCGGGTGCCGGCGAGTGCATCGTGGACAAACTGCCTTTCCCTGTGGAAGCGCGAGAGCAGGGCCCAGATGGTGATCCAGCCCAGCATGACGACCGTCAGCTCACCGCCGGACAGCGACCACAGTCCTCCGACCGCCAGCGGCGGCAGAAACCACAGCCATGCCAGCGCGTAGCGCACCAGCGCACGCGCCTGGGAGACGGGGCGCCCGCGGTGGTCGACGAGCCGGATGTGCCAGGTTTTCATCGCCAGCGTCTGCCCGCGGGACCAGAACCAGACGAAATAGATCCCGAACACGACGAACAGGAAAGCCTGCTGCATGTGCCGATTGTCCAGCGCGTGGCGAGTCTGGGTCAGCGCGGAGAACAGGTAACCCGCGATGAACACAACGCCAAACATCAGCGTGCCTTCGTACATCCAGCATGCCATGCGCCGCATGAGGGGCGGGGCGGTGAGGTCCGGCTGGGTGGAGGAGACGGGCTCTGTCATGGTTCGGGGTGGCGAAACCCGGCATTGTCGCACCGTGCCGTGGCGTTCCGGCGACGGCCTGGTGATCGGTGATGCTTCATGGGCTGGCACTGATGAGATAATGCGCGTTGCACATAAAAAAGAGCAAACGGGTCAAGGTCCGGCGGGGTATGTGTCCGCTCATGTCCTTTGGCCTCAAGTCCCGACACCGCTTCACAAGAGTGGGTGAAGGGGCACCCAAGGTTTTTCGTCAGAGAAATTCTCGAAAGGTTGATCATGGAAATCTCCAAGGCCGAGCTGGCTTCTGCAGCCGCAGCCGGTGCGCCCGCCCAGGAACTGCGCGGAGCCGAAATCCTCGTCAAGACCCTGCAAGCCGAAAACGTCCAGTACATCTGGGGTTATCCGGGCGGTGCGGTGCTTCACATTTACGACGCCCTGTACAAGCAGGACACCATGCAGCATGTGCTGGTGCGCCATGAACAGGCGGCCGTGCACGCCGCCGACGGTTATGCCCGCGCCACGGGCGATGTCGGTGTGGCCCTGGTGACTTCGGGCCCGGGCCTGACGAATGCCGTGACCGGCATCGCTACCGCCTACATGGACTCCATTCCGATGGTGATCATCGCCGGCCAGGTGCCCACGGCGGCCATTGGCCTGGACGCTTTCCAGGAGTGCGACACCGTCGGCATCACGCGGCCTATCGTCAAGCACAACTTCCTGGTCAAGGATGTGCGTCAGATGGCCGAGGTGATGAAGAAGGCCTTCCACATTGCCCGCAGCGGCCGCCCCGGCCCGGTGGTGGTGGACATTCCGAAGGACGTGTCCTTCAACAAGACCGCTTACACGGGCTATCCCGAGTCGGTGGAGATGCGCTCCTACAACCCGGTGCGCAAAGGCCATGGCGGCCAGATCCGCAAGGCGCTGCAACTGTTGCTGTCGGCCAAGCGTCCCTACATTTACACCGGTGGCGGCGTTTTGCTGGGCAACGCGGTCAACGAGTTGCGCACGCTGGTGGACATGCTGGGCTATCCGGTCACCAACACGCTGATGGGCCTGGGCGCCTATCCGGCCACCGACCGCAAGTTCCTGGGCATGTTGGGCATGCACGGCACGCTGGAAGCCAACAACGCGATGCAGAACTGCGATGTGTTGCTGGCCGTGGGTGCCCGATTCGACGACCGCGTGATCGGCAACCCCAAGCACTTCGCTTCGGTGGACCGCAAGATCATCCACATCGACATCGACCCGTCGAGCATCTCCAAGCGCGTGAAGGTGGACGTGCCCATCGTGGGTGACGTCAAGGACGTGCTGACGGAACTGATCAGCATGGTGCGCGAGAGCAGCCACAAGCCCGACGAGAAGGCCTTGTCGGCCTGGTGGGAGTCCATTGAAGGCTGGCGCTCGCGCGACTGCCTCAAGTACGACCGGGGCAACACCGAAGTCATCAAGCCGCAGTTCGTCATCGAGACGCTGTGGAACATGACCCAGGACGCTGATGCCTACATCACGTCCGACGTCGGCCAGCACCAGATGTGGGCCGCGCAGTACTACCGCTTCAACCAGCCGCGTCGCTGGATCAATTCCGGTGGTCTGGGCACCATGGGGGTCGGTATTCCCTACGCCATGGGCATCAAGCTGGCCAAGCCCGAGAGCGAGGTCTACTGCGTCACGGGTGAAGGCTCGGTGCAGATGTGCATCCAGGAGCTGTCGACCTGCCTGCAGTACAACACGCCGATCAAGATCCTGTCGCTGAACAACCGCTACCTGGGCATGGTGCGCCAGTGGCAGGAGATCGAGTACTCCGGCCGCTACAGCCACAGCTACATGGATGCGCTGCCCAATTTCGTGAAGCTGGCCGAGGCCTATGGCCACGTCGGCATGCTGATCGAGCGGCCCCAGGACGTGGAGGGTGCGCTGCGCGAGGCCCGCAAACTCAAGGACCGCACCGTGTTCATGGACTTCCGCACCGACCCCACCGAGAACGTGTTCCCGATGGTCCAGGCCGGCAAAGGTATCACCGAGATGCTGCTGGGCGCCGAAGACCTGTAATGTCCCCGCCGCCGGTACCGTGATCGGTGCCGGCGGTTCCCTTCAGACGAATCTATTTGTCGCCAAGCCCGCGGCTTACCGGCCACGGGGGAGGGCGCAGAAAAGAGGAATCGCACATGAAACACATCATCGCTGTCCTGCTCGAAAACGAGGCAGGCGCTCTCTCCCGCGTGGTGGGCCTGTTCTCGGCCCGTGGCTACAACATCGAGTCGCTGACCGTGGCACCGACGGAGGATCCGTCGCTTTCGCGCATGACCATCCAGACCACGGGGTCGGACGACGTCATTGAGCAGATCACCAAGCACCTGAACCGCCTGATCGAAGTCGTCAAGGTGGTTGACCTGACCGAAGGGGCCTACACCGAGCGCGAGCTCATGCTGGTGAAGGTACGCGCCGTCGGCAAGGAGCGCGAGGAGATGAAGCGCATGGCCGACATCTTCCGCGGTCGCATCATCGACGTGACCGAGAAGAGCTACACCATCGAACTGACGGGCGATCAGGGAAAGAACGACGCGTTCCTGGAAGCGATCGACCGCAGCGCGATTCTCGAAACCGTGCGCACCGGCGCCTGCGGCATTGGCCGGGGCGAGCGCGTGTTGCGCGTCTGACCCAGTTCTCCGGGCGCAGCTGCATCGCTTTCGCTGGCGAGGCGGTGCCTGCAACGGGGCTCGGTCGGCCGGTGGCGCTGGGAAGCTGGCGCCACTCTCGTTACCATTGCTGGTTTTTTTCAAGATTTCAACCGGAGCAACCTCATGAAAGTTTTCTACGACAAAGACTGTGACCTCAGCCTGATCAAGGGCAAGACGGTCGCCATCATCGGCTACGGCTCACAAGGCCACGCCCACGCCCAGAACCTGAACGACAGCGGCGTGAAGGTCGTGGTCGGCCTGCGCAAGGGCGGCGCCTCCTGGGACAAGGTCGGCAAGGCCGGCCTGAACGTGCTCGAAGTGAACGACGCGGTGAAGGCTGCTGACGTCGTCATGATCCTGCTGCCCGATGAGCAGATCGCCGAGGTGTACAAAAACAACGTCGAGCCGAACATCAAACAGGGCGCCTCGCTGGCCTTTGCCCACGGCTTCAACGTGCACTACAACCAGGTCGTGCCCCGCGCCGACCTGGACGTGTGGATGGTCGCCCCCAAGGCCCCCGGCCACACCGTGCGCTCCACCTACGCTCAGGGCGGCGGCGTGCCCCACCTGGTGGCGGTTCACCAGGACAAGTCCGGCAAGGCCCGTGACCTGGCGCTGAGCTACGCCATGGCCAACGGCGGTGGCAAGGCCGGCATCATCGAGACCAACTTCAAGGAAGAGACCGAGACCGACCTGTTCGGCGAGCAGGCCGTGCTGTGTGGCGGTGCCGTCGAATTGATCAAGATGGGCTACGAAACCCTGACCGAAGCTGGCTACGCGCCCGAAATGGCCTACTTCGAGTGCCTGCACGAGCTCAAGCTCATCGTGGACCTGATCTACGAAGGTGGCATTGCCAACATGAACTACTCGATCTCCAACAACGCGGAGTTCGGTGAGTACGTGACCGGCCCCGAAGTGATCAACGACCAGTCTCGCGTGGCCATGCGCAACGCCCTCAAGCGCATCCAGAACGGTGACTATGCCAAGATGTTCATCCAGGAAGGTCGCCTGAACTACCCGAGCATGACCGCTCGCCGCCGCAACACCGCTGATCACAGCATTGAAGTGGTGGGTGCCCAGCTGCGTGCGATGATGCCCTGGATCGCCAAGAACAAGCTGGTCGACCAGACCCGCAACTGATCCCGGCGATACCCTGAGCCAAGGCCACTTCGGTGGCCTTGGTCATTTTCGGGCCTGTCCGGTGGCTTACACTGGCGAGCTGCGCGTGCGGGCCCATGCCTGTCACGCAGGCGGCGAGAACTTCATGCACGACGGAACCGATCCTCAACACGACTCTGTGGCCGACGCTCCCCGTCGACCCAAAAAGGGCATCTACATGCTGCCCAACATGATCACGCTGGCAGCGCTGTTCGGCGGCTTCTATGCGGTGGTCATGGCCATGAACGGGCGCTACGATCTCGCGACCACCGGCATCTTTGTGGCCATGGTGCTCGACAGCCTGGACGGCCGTGTGGCGCGCATGACGCACACGCAGAGCGCCTTTGGCGAACAGATGGATTCGCTGGCCGACATGGTGTCTTTCGGCGCCGCGCCCGCCCTCATCGCCTACGAGTGGACCCTGCGCGATCTGGGGCGCTGGGGCTGGATCGCAGCCTTTGTCTACTGCGCCTGCGCGGCTTTGCGGCTGGCACGCTTCAACGTCAACACCGGTGTCGTGGACAAGCGCTGGTTTCAGGGACTGCCATCGCCAGCTGCTGCAGCGCTGGTGGCTGGTTTCATCTGGCTGATGACCGACACCGAGGTGCCGGCCAACGAAGTTACCTGGATCATGTTCTGCCTGACGCTGTTGGCGGGCCTGACCATGGTGACCAACGTGCCGTTCTACAGTTTCAAGGACCTGAGCATCAAGAAAAGCGTGCCGTTTGCTGCCATCGTGCTGGTGGCCCTGGGCATTGCGGTGATCAACATCCATCCTCCCACCGTGCTGTTTGGCCTGTTCATCTTTTATGGCCTTTCCGGTTACGCCGTCTATGGCTGGCGCAAGGCCAAGGGCCGCCCCACCAGCGTCATCAGCACCTCGACCGACGAACCGGACGAGCGTGGGCTGCACGACTGAGTGCACCATCGCGCGCAATCTGTGCTACATTGATCGCTATGCAAAATCTGTCGCTAGCTCTACTACTGTTGTCCCACGGGCAGGCAAGGTAGCACACGTCAGTTTTTCTCTACCAGATCGGCCCGTATGCCTCCAGCAACGGGCCGTTTTCTTTTTTGCATGCAGGTTGCTGGTCGCTTTTCCTCCCCCTTGGAAGACCCGCACCATGCTCAAGCAGCCTGCCACCAAATACCGTCCCTTCGCCCCCATCGGTCTCCAGGACCGCACCTGGCCGGATGCCGTGCTGACCGAGGCGCCGATCTGGCTGTCCACCGATCTGCGTGACGGCAACCAGGCGCTGGTGGAGCCGATGGACGCGGCGCGCAAGCTGCGCATGTTCGAGCTGCTGCTGTCCATCGGCTTCAAACAGATCGAGGTCGGGTTTCCGGCCGCTTCGCAGATCGAATACGACTTCCTGCGCAAGCTGATCGACGAGAAGCGCATTCCCGATGACGTGACCATCCAGGTCATGACACCGGCGCGCGAGGAACTGATCGCGCGCACCATCGAAGCCCTGCGCGGGGCACCGCGCGCCATCGTGCACGTGTACAACGCGGTGGCACCGGCATGGCGCGAGGTGGTGTTCGGCATGACGGTGCCGCAGGTGATGGAACTGGTGGCGCGCAGCGTGACCCAGGTGCGGCGCCTGACCGACGCCGCGCCTCAGACCGTGTGGACGCTGCAATACTCGCCCGAGACTTTCAGCCTGACGGAGTTGGAGGTGTCGGCCCAGGCTTGCGAAACCGCGATCGCCGCCTGGGGCGAGGGACGTCCCATCATCCTCAATCTGCCGACCACGGTGGAGAACGCCACCCCCAATGTGTTCGCAGACCAGATTGAATGGATGAGCCGCCGTTTCGGTCAGCGGCCGGGCGTGGTGCTCTCGGTGCACCCGCACAACGACCGTGGCACCGGCACGGCCGCAGCCGAACTGGCGCTCATGGCTGGCGCGCACCGCGTGGAAGGTTGCCTGTTCGGCAACGGCGAGCGCACCGGCAACCTCGATATCGTCAACGTCGCGCTCAATCTCTATACGCAAGGTGTTTCGCCCGGACTGGATTTCTCGAACATCGACGAGATCCGTGCCACGGTTGAACACTGCAACCAGCTCCCTGTGCACCCGCGCCATCCTTACGTGGGTGATCTGGTCTACACCTCCTTCTCAGGCTCCCACCAGGATGCCATCCGGAAGGCGTTCGCCGCTCACGAGGCTGGCGACATCTGGGAGATTCCGTACCTGCCCATCGATCCGAAGGATTTGGGTCGCAGCTACGAAGCTGTGATCCGGGTGAACAGCCAGTCGGGCAAGGGTGGCATGGCCTACCTGCTCGAAAGCGAATACGGGTTGGCTTTGCCACGGCGCCTGCAGATCGAGTTCAGCCAGATCGTGCAGCGGGTGATGGATGTGCAGGGCAAGGAGCTCAGCGCGTCCGATCTCTGGCAAATATTCCGCGACGAATACCGCCTTGACACGGAAGACGGCCTCCAGCATCGGGTCCAGGAAGTGCAGGGCAGTGGCATTGACGCCGTGACGGTGCTGCACGGCGAGCTGCGCTGGCGCGGTGAAGCGCACGCCATTCGAGGGCGAGGGACCGGGCCGATCGATGCATTCAGCCGCGCCCTGGGCGAGGTCTGTGGCCATGCCATTCGCGTGGTCGATTACCACCAGCACGCCATGGGCGCCGGTGCCGATGCCCGCTCGGTGGCCTATGTCGAGATGCGGGTGGACGACTCCCGCACGTTGTTTGGCGTGGGTGTCGATGCCGACACCACGGCCGCCGCGCTGGCTGCGGTGGTTTCCGGCCTGGCGCGTGTGGCGGACCGTTCACCGGAGCAGGCACAATCCCAACCCGAGCCGGTCGCCGTGGCGGCCTGATACCCATAAGGAGAGACCCGATGACCGACAAGCTGATCATTTTCGACACCACCTTGCGCGATGGCGAGCAGTCGCCCGGCGCGTCCATGACCAAGGACGAGAAGCTGCGCATCGCCCGCCAGCTCGAACGGCTGAAGGTGGATGTGATCGAGGCCGGCTTTGCGGCCAGCTCGAACGGTGACTTCGACTGCGTGCAGGCGATTGCCAACACCATCAAGGATTCGACCGTGTGCTCGCTGGCGCGGGCCAATGACCGCGACATCGCGCGGGCTGCCGAGGCGCTCAAGGGCGCCCAGCGTGCGCGCATCCACACCTTCATTGCGACCAGCCCGTTGCACATGGAGAAGAAGCTGCGCATGACGCCCGACCAGGTGTTCGAGCAGGCCAAGCAGTCGGTGCGTTTTGCCCGCAACCTCGTGGACGACATCGAGTTCAGTCCGGAAGACGGCTACCGCAGCGATGTGGACTTCCTCTGCCGCGTGCTCGAAGCCGTGATCAACGAAGGCGCGACCACACTGAACATTCCGGACACCGTGGGTTATGCGATTCCCGAGTTGTACGGCAACTTCATCCAGACGCTGCGCGAGCGCATCCCCAATTCCGACAAGGCCATCTGGTCGGTGCATTGCCACAACGACCTGGGCATGGCGGTGGCCAATTCGCTGGCCGGCGTGAAGATTGGCGGCGCACGCCAGGTGGAATGCACCATCAACGGCCTGGGCGAACGCGCCGGCAACTGCTCGCTGGAAGAGGTGGTGATGGCCATCAAGACCCGCCGAGACTACTTCAACCTCGACGTGGGCATTGACACGTCGCAGATCGTGCCCGCCAGCCGCATGGTCAGCCAGACAACGGGCTTCGTGGTGCAGCCGAACAAGGCTGTGGTCGGCGCGAACGCCTTCGCGCACGCTTCGGGCATCCACCAGGATGGCGTGCTCAAGGCACGTGACACCTACGAGATCATGCGCGCCGAGGACGTGGGCTGGAGTGCCAACAAAATCGTGCTGGGCAAGCTCAGCGGCCGCAATGCCTTCAAGCAGCGCCTGCAGGATCTGGGCATCGAGATGGAGTCGGAAAGCGAGATCAACACCGCGTTCGCCAAGTTCAAGGAGCTGGCCGACCGCAAGGCCGAGATCTTCGACGAGGACATCCTGGCTTTGTGCAGCGACGAGAGCGTCACCGCTGAGCGGGAGCAGTACGGCCTGGTTTCGCTGGCCCAACACAGCGAAACCGGCGAGCGACCGCATGCGGTCGTGGTCTTCACCGATGGGGGGCAGGAACTGCGTGGCGAAGCGGATGGCAACGGACCCGTCGATGCATCGCTCAAGGCGATCGAAAGCCATGTCCAGAGTGGGGCCGAGTTGGTGCTGTATTCGGTCAATGCCATCACCAGTGGCTCGACCGAAAGCCAGGGCGAGGTGACCGTGCGCCTGCAGCACAGCGGTCGGGTGGTCAACGGCGTGGGGGCCGACCCGGACATCGTGGTGGCGTCCGCCAAGGCTTACCTGAGCGCGCTCAACAAGCTGCAGAGCAAAGCCGAGCGCGTCGCCGCGCAAGGGTAGGGCCTTTTAAATCAAGAACTTGCAACGATTTCCATCGCCAGGACGCGCTTCGAAACCAAAAGTAGCACTTGTTCCGGTGGCTAATGAAGAAATCCATACAAGTTTTTGATATTGCTGATTTTTTCCGGTGTGTCTATACTCCACTTCAGCGCATTTTTGGTTGGTTGGAGTGGGGTATGTTTTTTCGCATCGCACGGATTCGTCGGGTCTTGGGAATCGGCGCGGGCCTGATGCTCGCGTTGGCGCTTTCAGCGCCGGTGGTGGGTGAGGCGGCAACCAAAGCGAAGAAGCCGGTCGCCACTGCCAAGAAGAAAGACACCCGGAAAAGCACCGCTGTAGCCAAGTCGTCCAAAGGCAAGACTGCGGTCGCGAAAAAGCGATCACGTGACGACCGTGTCGCATCCAGGTCTTCGCGCAAAAAAGTCACGCTGGCCAAAAATGGCCGCAAGCAGGCCGTGACGACGGCAGTGGCAGCTTCGAGCATGGTACGCGTCGCGGCCGAACCCCGGTCGTCGGTGGGGCAGCGTTTGGGCCTGCGGGGCAGTGACGATCCGCTGGACCTCAATTCCAGCGTGGCCCTGGTGATCGATCAGGACACCAACGAAGTGCTGTTCAGCAAGAACGATGCGGCGGTGTTGCCGATTGCGTCGCTGACCAAGCTGATGACAGGCCTGGTGATTGCCGAGGCCAACCTGCCGATGGATGAGCAGGTCACGATCACGTCGGAAGATGTGGATGTCTACAAGGGCAGCAGTTCGCGGCTGACGGTGGGTTCCACGCTCACGCGCGGCGAGTTGCTGCACCTGGCCCTGATGTCCAGCGAAAACCGGGCAGCGCATGCTCTGGGGCGGACCTATCCGGGCGGGCTGCAGCAGTTTGTGCGGCAGATGAATGCCAAGGCACGGGAATTGGGTATGTTCGACACCCGTTACGTCGAACCCACCGGGCTGCTCAGCCAGAACCAGTCCAGTGCCCGCGATCTGGCGATTCTCGTGTCCGTGGCCTATCAACGGCCCCTGCTGCGCGATTTGTCCACGTCGCCAAGCCATCTGGTCGATCTGGGCAGTCGCACGCTGCAGTACAACAATTCCAACCGCCTGATCCGCAGCCCTGAATGGGATATCGGCTTGCAGAAGACGGGCTACATCTCCGAGGCAGGACGCTGCCTGGTCATGCAGGCCAAGATTGCCGGGCGTCAGCTCATCATGGTGTTTCTCGATGCTGCGGGCACGCTGGCCAGGGTGCAGGACGCCGAGCGCGTGCGCCGCTGGGTGGAGGCTCAGGGCAACCTGCAACTGCATGCTGTCCGGCCGCAGGGGTGAGGTGGTGTGATACGGCATGACCCGCCGCCGACCATAAAAAATAGCCTCCGCAGGAGGCTATTTTTTATGGTCGGCTCATGGGGCAAGACCGTGGGCGATCACCGCAGGCTGTGCTGAGGCAGGTCCACCGGGCAGCCCAGCGCGGCAGAAATTTCATGGGCGGTGGCTCGCAATTTGGGCACCCAGCCTTCATCGATGCGGTCGGCCGGTGCCGAGATCGACAGTCCGGCGACCAGCTTGTTCTGATCGTCGTAGATGCCTGCCGCCATGCAGCGCACGCCCAGCTCCAGCTCCTCGTTGTCGCGGGCCAGACCCGCCTGCCGGCACTGTTGCAACTCGCGTTCCAGCAGCGGCAACTGGGTGATGCTGTTGCGGGTGTTGCCCGCGAGGCCGGTGCGCGTGGCATAGGCCCGAACGCGCGTGGACTCTTCGGCCGCCAGGAACAGCTTGCCGGTGGAGGTCAGGTGCAGGGGCGCACGGCCGCCGATGGCGCGCACCACCTGCATGCCTGAACGTTCGCTGTAGGCCCGCTCCACATAAACGATTTCGTCGCCCTGGCGCACACTGAGGTTCACCGGCTGCTGGATCTGACGGTGCAGTTCGCGCATCGGGAGCAGCGCCGCGTCGCGGACATTCAGCCGGGCCTTCACGAGGTTGCCCAATTCGAGCAGACGCATTCCCAGGCGGTAGCTGCCTGCTTCAGGCCTGTCGACGAAACGGCCAATGGTGAGATCGTTGAGGATGCGATGGGCAGTGGAGGGGTGCAGACCCGTCTTTTCGCTGATTTCCTTGAGCGACACAGGCTCTTCGCGCGAGGCCAGCACTTCCAGCAGGTGGAACATGCGTTCGATGACCTGGACGGTGGGCGTGGAAGGCAGGGTATCGGATCGTTTGGTCATGACAGAGCAGGCCTGAACAGGCGTTTACTCTATTTTACCTAATGAAATGCCGTTTCCTGTCGCGAGGGCGTGGCTGGCGGAAACGGTGTATGTGTTTCACCCTTGAACCCAGTGGCCGTCGATCAGCAGCTCATGGGGTTGAAAGCGCTCCTTGTAGCGCATCTTGTCGCTTTGTCCGATCCAGTAGCCCAGGTAGACGTGGGGCAGTTTGAGCGAGCGGGCCTGTTCGATCTGCCAGAGCACGCTGTAGGTGCCGTAGCTGGCTTTGTCATCGGGCTCGTAGAAGGTGTAGACGGCCGAAATGCCCTGGTTGAGCACATCGACGATGGACACCATCTTGAGCCGGGGAGGCTCGCCGGCGGGGCCCGGCTTGTAGAACTCCACCAGCCGCGAATTCACCCGGCTTTGCAGCAGGAACTGGGTGTACTGATCGATGCTGTCGTGGTCCATGCCACCGCCGGCATGGCGGCTGTTCTGGTAGCGCAGGTAGAGCTGGTAGTGTTCGGGGACGAAACACAACTTGAGCACCCGGGTCTGCAAGGCGGCATGCTGTCGCAGGCAACGCCGCTGGGTCCGGTTGGGTTCAAAACGGGCCACAGGGATGCGCAGCGGCACACAGGCATGGCAGCCGTCGCAATAGGGCCGGTAGGTGAACATGCCGCTGCGGCGGAAGCCATGGCTCACCAGGTCCGAGTAGGCGTCGTTGTGAATGAGGTGACTGGGGGTCGCCACCTGCGAGCGGGCCTGGTGGCCGGGCAGGTAACTGCAGGGGTAGGGCGCAGTCGCATAGAACTGCAGCGCCTGGAGCGGAAGTTCCTTGGGGTGCGTCACGCCTGCGGGTCGGTGTCGGTAAAAAGGTGATTCCAGTATACGGGGTCGAACCGCCAGGCGGGGGACGGATGTTGCAGTGCCTGACGCAGGTGGCGGCAGAATTCGGCGCGCGGCATGGTGGCCGCCCCCATGGAGGCGAGATGCGGGGTTTCCTGCTGGCAGTCGATGAGGGGCAGGTGGTGGTGGCGTGCGAAAGCCACCAGGGCGGCGAGGGCAAGCTTTGACGCGTCGTTGCGCCGGCTGAACATGGATTCGCCGTACACCATGGCGCCCAGGTTGATGCAATAGAGCCCGCCAGCCAGATCTCCGTCGATCCAGGCTTCCACGCTGTGGGCCGAGCCTGCCTGGTGCAGCTCGCTGTATGCCTGGACCATGGCCGGAAGAATCCAGGTGCCGTCCTGCCCACGGCGGGGCGTGTGTGCGCAATTGCGGATGACCCGTTCGAAATCGTGATCGAAGCGGATTTCCAGTCGCGCGTCACGCAACAGGCTGCTGAGCGTTTTGCGCAGGGAGCGGTGCAGACGAAACCGCGCCGGATCCAGCACCATGCGCGGGTCGGTACTCCACCAGAGGATGGGCTGACCGGCGCTGTACCAGGGGAAGATGCCCCGCGAATACGCGCCCACCAGGGTCGGTACGTCCAGCACACCACCGGCGGCCAACAGGCCGGGGGCTGGCTCCGTAGGCCCCCAGGCTTCTTCCACCGGTGGAAATGCCTCGCCCGGTTCCAGCCAGGGCAGTGGATGAATGTCCTGCAGCCGGGTCATGCAGGCAAGGCAGGGCGTGGCCCGTATCGGTAGGCACCCATCACCGCGACAACCCCGACGGCGTCGGCGATCCAGTCCAGAACGTCGCCATGGCGCCAGCCCGTGGCCGCCTGAGCGCATTCGATCAGCACACCGAACGCCAGCAGTCCCACCGTCAGGCGGGAGGCTCGGGAAGGGTAGGCCAGCAGGCCCAGAACGCTGAGGATGGCAAAGCCCAGCGCGTGTTGGGCTTTGTCCCACCAGTCGAACCATTGCGGCGGCAACTGGTCGACCGGGGTGACGGACAACGCGAACACGGTGCCCGTCGCCAGCCAGAAGGCCAGTTGCCACAGGGGCGTACGGGGATGAAACCAGGAGGCAGTAGGGCGCATGCTCAGGTTGAGAGTGGGGCTGAGCCATGGCAGGCACAGGCTTCGCCGTGCGCGGCAGCCACCAGTTCGTCCAGAATGCCGCAATTGCCATCGGGATGGCGGCCATCGCAGCGGGACTGCAGCCTCAGCAACTGCTTTTCCAGGGCGTGCATGCTCTGGAGCCGGGCGCGCACGCGGGCCAGTTGTTCCCCGATGAGGTCGTCGACCCCGTCGCAGTGGCCACCGGGGTCGTCCACAAAGCCCAGCAGGCGGGCAATCTCGGCCAACGGCATGTCGAGAGCCCGGCAATGGCGCACGAACGACAGCCGCTCCAGGTGGTGCGCTTCGTATTCGCGGTAGCCGTTGTCGCGCCGCGCGGGTGCCGGCAGCAAGCCCTGCTTTTCGTAGTAGCGGATGGTCTCCACGTCCACGCCCGTGGCGGCGGCCAGTTGTTTGATCTGCATGTCAGTACCTCGACAGGTTTGACACTGTAGCCGCTCCAAGGTTTCCAATGGGCGTCTTCCCGACCATTTTTGCGGTGCTGCTGTTGCGACCCTTGCCCTTCCTTGCCCGTTGCTGCGCGCTCCTGCTCGCTGGCTGCTGGCTGGCTGCTGGCTGGCCTGGGTGCTGGGCGCCGGGCTTGGCGCGCTGGAGCCCCAGTCGACCACGCTTGAGCATTCGACAGTGCTCGATGCCGACGCGGTCGTGCACCTGGTTGCCAGCCTCCCGTCCGATATGGCCGCGCAGGCTTGCGAAACAGGCTGTCACGCGCATTGCTGCCAAAGCCTGTGGGCCGAGCCGTTCAGACTCGGCGTCCCCGACGCTCGCCATCGGGTGCCCATGTTCGAGGGCATCTGCTTGTCTGGCGCACCCGCCAGGCGGCCCGAGAGGCCCGACTGGTTGCTGACCATCTGAGCAGAGAGCCACGGCTGCGGCGTGGTGTCGCTGCAAAAGCGGTGCGGTGTGCACGCGGGTGCCCGCACACGGTGCAACCCTTCCTGGGTTGCTGAAACGAACCGATGGATGGCAGGGTTTTCAATGGCTCTTTTGGCTTGGTGGCGGCGGCCATCGCGCGCCCGTTGGTGTCTGGTGGTCGCCGCGCTGGCGGGACTGGACCAGATCAGCAAGGCGTTTTTTGCAGACTGGATCCCGCTTTACGGTGTGGTCGAAGTCACGCCCTTTTTCAATCTCGTGCACACCTTGAATGAGGGGGCTGCGTTTTCGTTTCTCGCCGATGCGGGCGGCTGGCAGCGGCTGTTCCTGATCGTGGTGAGCGTGGCAGTGATCGTGCCGGTCACCCTGGTGAGTCTGGCGGCATCCACTTCACCGATGGAGCGCAAGCTCGGGGCGCTGGTCGTTGCTGGTGGCCTTGGCAACCTGGTGGACCGGGTGCAGACCGGCGCAGTGGTCGACTTCCTCGACTTTCATGTCCAAGGCTGGCATTGGCCGGGATTCAACCTGGCCGATGTGTTCATCGTCTGCGCGGCCATGGTCTGGGTGATCTTGGCATGGCGCCCGGCGACACGGTTGCGTGACCACGCACCCGTGTCACCCGTTTCCGGAGACCGCTCATGAAGGCACCCTGGCTGTGGTTGCTGGCAGCGTGCGCGATGGCGGTATGCGCCACGGCGGGCGCCTTGTTTCTGGGGGAGGTCATGGGCATGACCCCGTGTTCGTTGTGCTGGTACCAGCGCATCTTCATGTTTCCCCTGGCCATCGTATTGCCCATGGCCTGTTACGCCGGTGATCGCCGCGGTGCCGTCTATGCCCTGCCGCTTGCAGCAGGGGGCACGCTCGCGGCGATCTATCACACCCTGCTGCTCGCCGGCATCGTGCCCAAAGCCTGGGTACCGTGCGGTGCCGGTGCCTCCTGTGCCGACCAGCGCCTTCTGATTCTCGGAGGGGTTCCCATCCCCTGGCTGTCTCTGGCCGCTTTCCTCGTCATTCTGGGCTCGCTGGCCCTCTATTTGAAAAAGACCTCACCATGAACACTCGCAAACTCATTGTGCTGGGCCTGGTGGCTCTGGTGCTGCTGGCCTTCGCGCTTGGCACCCAGGTCTATCAGCGCCAGACACAACAGGCCCAGGCCGACAAGGTGGCTCAGGAGACGGAGCGGCTGGTGCGCATGCATGCACCTGTGCTCGGGCCGCAGAACGCACCGGTGACCATCGTGGAATTTTTCGACCCGGCCTGCGAAACCTGCCGCGCGTTTTATCCACTGGTCAAAGAGCTCCTGCAACGCTATCCCGATGACGTGCGCCTGGTGATTCGCTACGCCCCTTTGCATCAGGGTTCGGATCAGGTGGTGCGCCTGCTCGAAGCCGCGAAACGACAGGGCCGGTACTGGCCGGTCTTGGAGGCGGTGCTGGCCGCGCAGCCCCTGTGGGCCGATCATGGGCAGCCCAATGTGGAGCTGGCGTTTGAAGCCGCTGCCCAGACCGGTCTGCTGGACATGGCGCGGGTGCGGGCCGATGCAGGCAGTGAGGCGGTGACTGCCATCCTGCAGCAGGACATCGCCGACCTCACCACTCTGGGTGTCAACAAGACGCCCACCTTTTTTGTGAACGGACGTCCGTTGTCGACCTTCGGTGCAGACCCCTTGACGGCGCTCGTGGCGGAAGAAGTTGCAAAGAATCGGACTGGGCTTGAAAAAGGCAAAAAAATGTCGCTATAATCGTGATCTGTTCCCTGATAGCTCAGTCGGTAGAGCGACGGACTGTTAATCCGCAGGTCCCTGGTTCGAGTCCAGGTCGGGGAGCCAGAACATTGCTGACAAGCAAAATTGAAAAGCCCTTGGTTTGAGAAAGCCGAGGGCTTTTTTCTTGCTGGTGTCGCGGTATGGCTGGAGGGGCGCCCGCTCTGTTGTTATCTTGTCCCGATATGACATCGACTTCAGCCCCTTCTTCCACGCCGGCACCAGCACCGGCTTCCATCTGGTTCACCCCACCCGATCCGGTCGCGCTCAATGCGCGGGGCCGGGGCACCGCGAATGAGCATGTGGGTGTCGAAGTGGTGGAGGTTGGTCCCGACTACCTCAAAGGGCGCCTGCCGGTGGATGGGCGTACCCGGCAGCCGGCCGGGGTGTTGCATGGTGGCATGTCTGTGGTGCTGGCTGAAACCTTGGCGTCCTGGGGAGCAGCCTGTACCGTGGACCCGCAGCGCTTTCATTGTGTGGGGCAGGAGATCAATGCCAACCACGTGCGTGCGGCTCAGCGCGGCTGGGTCTACGGCACCGCGAGACCCTTGCACATCGGTCGCACCAGCCAAATCTGGGAAGTGCACATCCATGACGAAGCAGGGCGCCTGGTCTGTGTTTCCCGGATGACTGCAGCTGTGCTCGCCACGGCGTCGCGCTATCAGCAGGTGTCAGCAACGCCATCGACTGGCGACTGAGGCTGGTCGGCCGGATTCAGGCCCCGCGCGCGGCGACGCCCAGCAACTGGTGCAGGCGGGAGCTGGAGGTGGTGTATTCAAGATGCACCGGCTTGCCCGGGAACACCAGGGGCACGGCTCCGTATGCGGCCATGACGCATTCGTGGAAGCCGGAGACGATGAGCTTTTTCTTGCCCGGGTAGGTGACGACATCGCCCACGGCAAAAATGCCGGGCGCGCTGGTCGCCAAGGTGGCCGTGTCCACGACGACCTGTTTGCGCTCCAGTGCCAGGCCCCACTCGGCGATCGGCCCCAGTCGCGGCGACAGACCCAGGAAGGCGAGGATGCGGTCGACCGGCAGTGGGGTCTGCGAGCCGTTGGGCTCCAGCACCTGCAGGGTCGTGAGCCGGTCGCCTTCGGTGCCGATGCCTGCCGGCTGGCCGATGACCAGGTGCAGACGGCCCGCCTGACAGGCGTCGCGCATGGCCTGCACGCGCTCGGGTTCGGCCTGGAAGACGTCGCGCCGGTGCATGAGCGACACGCTGGCGGCCTGGCCGCCGGTGCTCAGTGTCAAGGCGGCCGCCAGGGCCTCGTCGCTGTCCCCGGCGACCAGCACGTGCTGACCGGTCACCACCGGCAGCGTGGCCGGGTGGTAGAGCAGTTGCGTGCCCTCAAAGCGGTCCATGCCGTCAACTTTGAGCGGTCGCGGCTCGAACGCGCCCACCCCCGCAGCGATGAACACCGTGGGGGTCAGGAAGCGGGTGCCTCTGTTCGTGGCGACGAGCCAGCGACCATCGGCCTGCGGTTCGACCTGGCGGACCGTCTGGCCCAGATGAAAGCGGGGGGTGAAAGGCTTGAGCTGCAGCAGCAGCCCCTCGGTCAGTGACCCACCGGTACATACCGGCACGGCCGGGATGTCGTAGATGGGTTTGTCCGGGTACAGCGCGACGGGCTGGCCGCCGGGCTGGGGCAGGGCGTCGACGATGTGGCAGGCGATTTCGAGCAGGCCGAGCTGGAAAGCCTGGAACAGGCCCACCGGGCCGGCGCCGATGATGACGGCATCGGTCTCGATCGGGTCGGTTGCGGCGGCGCCCGCGGCGTTCATCGGCGCGGCAGTGCGCTCAGCGGATCAGCTCGGAGAGCTTGCCGGTGCGGTCCTTCCACGCCTCGTGGTCGGGCAGCGGGTCTTTGCGCTTGGTGATGCTCTTCCAGTTGGGCAGTTTGGCCAGCTCGGCGTTGAGCTCGGTCATGTGCACCTGATCCTTGGGCAGATCTTCCTCGGCGTAGATGGCGCTGACCGGGCATTCCGGGATGCAGACGGCGCAGTCGATGCATTCGTCGGGGTCGATCGTCAGGAAGTTCGGGCCTTCGCGGAAGCAATCCACCGGGCAGACATCGACACAGTCGGTGTATTTGCAGCGGATGCAGGCTTCGGTGACAACGTGGGTCATGGTGCTGGGGACGTGCTGATTTCGGGGAAACCGTGGATTTTAGGCCGGAGCGAGGGTAGGCCTTCTGCAAAGGCCTTGTCTTGATCCAAGTTAAGCGGGAGCGGGGCTCAGAGCACCATCAGGGCGCCGGCGGTCTTGTGGCTGGCGGTGTCGACCAGCACCAGAGCGCCCAGGGCGCGCGACTGGTTGTAGGGCAGGGTCACCAGGGCCTCCTGCAGCGCCAGCTCGATGTGGCCGATGGCGTTGGGCTCCAGCTGTGTGGCGTCCTGCTCTGCCAGGGTGTGGATGTCCAGCTTGTGCACGATGCGCTGCACCTTGGCCTTGACCCAGCGGTGGCCGTGCAGCGCCCAGTACACGCGGCCCGGCACCAGGGGCTCGTCGTCCAGCCAGGCGACGGTGGCGCGCAACTGCCGGCTGGCTTCGGGCAGACTGCCGTCGCCGGAGGCGTCCGCCAGCAGCCAGTCGCCGCGCGAGACGTCGACTTCGCGGTCGAGCACGATGCCGGCGCTGTGGCTGGCCGCCACATCGCCCGGCTGGCGCACATGGTCGAGCACCTGGGCGATCACCGCGGTCTGGTTGCCGGGCAGCACGCGCACCGCCTGGCCGGGCTGGGCGCCGCCGGTGGCCACGCGGCCCCAGAAGATCCGCCGGCCCTGGCTCGTGTCGGCCGAGCTGCTGAATTTTTCCACCCACTGCACCGGGAGGCTGAACGGGAGGCCGGTGTCGGGCCGGGTGACGGGCAGGTGCTCCAGGAAGTCGAGCAGCGTCGGCCCCTGGTAGCCGCACCAGCCGGCGTCGGCCGCCGCGTCGACCACGTTCCAGCCCTTGAGCGCCGAGACCGGCACGGTGGCGGCCACAGCGATGCCGGCGTCGCGGGCGAAGGTGGCCAGCGCGTCGGCGATGTGGCGGTAGGCCAGGGCGCTGTCGGCCACGGCGTCGAGCTTGTTGATGGCAAACACCACCGAGGGCACACGCAGCAGCTTGAGCAGCAGGCTGTGGCGGCGGGTCTGCGGTAGCAGTGCCAGGCCGGCGTCCTGCCAGGGCAGCTTGGTGGCGTCGACCAGCACCACGGCCGCATCGGCGCTGCTGGCGGCGGTGACCATGTTGCGGGTGTACTGCTCGTGGCCCGGCGCGTCGCCGATGATGAATTTGCGCGTTTCGGTGCTGAAGTAGCGGTAGGCCACGTCGATGGTGATGCCCTGCTCGCGCTCGGCCGAGAGGCCGTCGGTCAGCAGGGCCAGATCGGTCTCGCCCTGGCGCTGCACGCCGGCCAGGTGATCCTGCAGCACGGCCTTGCTGTCGACCAGCAGGCGCCCGATCAGGGTGCTCTTGCCATCATCGACCGAGCCGCAGGTGATGAGACGCAAGGCGGCGCGGGTGTCGACGGAGGTGGATTCAGAAACAGCGGTGTTCATGAGGCTATGTTCGAGAGCAGTGTCTTAAAAGCGGGGGCGCCGCGGGACCGGCTTCGCCGGGCCGCCAGCGCCGCCCCTTGAGGGGCTGAGCTGGCTACACGCAGTGAGTCAGCGATGGGGGTGGACTAGAAATACCCGTCCTTCTTGCGCTTTTCCATCGAGGCGTCGGAGGTCTTGTCGTCCATGCGGGTGGCGCCGCGTTCGCTGACTTCGGCGGCCAGGGTTTCGATGACGATGTCGTCCGGTGTGGCGGCCAGGCTGGCCACGGGGGCCGTGCAGGTGATGTCGCCCACGGTGCGGAAGCGCACGTCACGCACTTCCACGGTTTCGCCCTCGCGCGGCGGCGTGAGTTCGGTCACCGGCATGAGCAGACCACGGCGGTCCACCACGGGACGCTTGTGCGTGTAGTAAATGCTGGGCAGACCGATGTTTTCGCGCGCGATGTACTGCCACACGTCCAGCTCGGTCCAGTTGCTGATCGGGAAAACGCGGAAGTGTTCGCCCGGTTGCAGCCGGGTGTTGAACAGGGTCCACAGCTCCGGACGCTGGGCCTTGGGCTGCCACTGGCCAAAGCTGTCGCGGTGGCTGAAGATGCGCTCTTTCGCTCGGGCCTTCTCTTCGTCGCGGCGGGCGCCGCCGATGAGCGCGTCGAAGCGGAATTCTTCAATCGCTTCGAGCAGCGTGACCGACTGGTGCACATTGCGGCTTTCGCCGGGGTGCGACAGGCGCACCGTGCCGCGCTTCATGGAGTCTTCCACGCTGCGCACGATGAGTTCGGCGCCCAGTTCCTTGGCGCGCTGGTCGCGGAAATCGGTCACTTCGGGGAAGTTGTGCCCGGTGTCGATCATCAGCAGCGGGTAGGGAATGCGGCCGGCACCAAAGGCCTTTTCGGCGCACTTGAGCATGATCAGCGAGTCCTTGCCGCCCGAAAACAGCAGGGCGGGGCGTTCGAAGGCGCCAGCCACCTCGCGCAGGATGAAGATGGTTTCTTCTTCCAGGGCGTCCAGGTGGGTGTTGCTCAGGTGGTGTTCGGCGGTTTGCAGCACGGCGGTGTCGGTTCGGGCGTTCATGGCGGGGTCCGTCGTTTGGGTCAGTGGGCCAGGTGCAGGCCGCATTCGCGGTTGTCCTCGCCCTTGGTCGGGTCCACGTAATCGAAGTTGTTGGGCAGGCCGTGCTTCACGCAGTATTCGTGCAGGTCCTTGGACGACCAGTGCAGCAGCGGCGCCACTTTGATGAGGCCGTCGGGATTGATGCTCACGGGGTCCATCTGGGCGCGCACGGCGGTGTCGGTGGCGCGCAGGGCGGTGAACCAGACCTTGGGCGCCGTCTCGCGCAGGGCGCGGGCAAAGGGCTCCAGCTTCACTTCTTCGGTGAAGGCGGCATGGCGCGGGTCGTCGAGCGCCGGTGTCGGGCCGTCCACGGCCTCGCGGTGGGCGCGCGAGCGGCGCGGCAGGTAGATCTTGAGGTTCAGGCCGAGCTGGCGCGTGACGGCGTCGGCGAACTGGTAGGTCGCTTCGGTGTTGTAGCCGTTGTCCATCCACACCACGGGCACGTCGGGACGCACCTGGTTCACCATGTGCAGGATCACCGCCTCGAAGGGGCGGAAGTTGGTGGTGACGATGGCCGGCTGGCCCAGGCCGAGGGCCCAGGCCACCAGTCCGGGGGCGTTGCGGCCGAGGTCGGCGTTGACGGCGGCGAGGTCGATGGCGCTCATGCTGCGGTATCCGTTCAGGCGTTGGCGAAGTGCGGGCGGGTGTCGACGGCGTCGCCCTGGTAGAAGCCGTCGTAGTGCGCCAGCAGGCGGCGGCCGTGCTCGGCACTCTGGTCGGCGCGCAGCACGGCCTGGGTGAAGCCGCTGCGCTGCATCTGCACAAGCTGGTCGATCAGCACGTCGCCGGTGGCGCGGATCTGGCCGGCAAAACCGAGCCGGCGGCGCAGCAGGAAGGCCTGGCTGAAGGCGCGCCCGTCGGCGAACTTGGGGAATTGCAGTTCCACCACGTCGATGCCGTCGAGGCGCGCTTCGCGCGGGTCGGCGTCGTTGGCCAGCACCAGGCGGCGGCTGGCGTCTTCAGGGGGCACGAACTGGTCGGCCTGGAACAGCTGGAGGGGGGCTTGTGGGGCGCTCATGGGGGGTCTTCGGTCGGGGTCTGGCTCAGGCGGTGGCGGCGCGCGCGGTTTGGGTGCGCACGGCATTGGCGGCGGCCTTGAACGCGTCGAGGCCGGTACGCCGCACCGTGGCGGTGAAGGTTTCGCCGTCCTGGCGTTGCGCGCGGTAGGTGTCGAGCAGGGCTTCGATCACGTCGGGCATTTCGTCGGCCGCGAACGAGGGGCCGATGACCTTGCCGGGCGTGGCCGCGCCGGACAGCCGCGTGCCGTCGGAGCCACCGAGCGTGACCTGGTACCACTCCTGGCCATCCTTGTCGACACCCAGCACGCCGATGTGGCCGCTGTGGTGGTGGCCGCAGGAGTTGATGCAGCCGCTGATGTGCAGGTCGATCTCGCCCAGGTCGTGCAGCTCGTCCAGGTCTTGGTAGCGGCTGAGGATGGCCTGCGCGATCGGCAGAGAGCGGGCGTTGGCCAGATCGCAGAAGTCACCGCCCGGGCAGGCGATCAGGTCGGTCAGCAAGCCGATGTTGGGCCGTGCCAGGCCCAGGCGCCGTGCTTCGCGCCACAGCTCGGGCAACTGGTCGCAGCGCACCCAGGGCAGCACCAGGTTCTGTTCGTGGGTGATGCGGGCTTCGCCGGCCGAGAAGCGGTCGGCCAGTTCGGCGGCCCGGTCGAGCTGGTCGGCCGACGCGTCGCCCGCGGCCTGGCCGACGCGCTTGAAGGACAGCGTGACGGCGCGCAGGTCCGGGTTGCGGTGGCCCCGCACGTTGCGTTGCAGCCAGCGGCCGAATTCCAGATCGTCCTCGGCCGCGACGCGCAGGATGTGCGCGATCTTCTCGTCGGCGCTCTTGCGGTCGCAGGTCAGGGCCTGCGGTTCGGCGAAGAAGCCGGTCACCCGCGCCAGTTCGGCTTCGGTGATGGTGTGGGGGGCGCCGTCCTTGTCGAGGATGTCGACGAACTCGGCCTCCACCGCGTCGATGAAGGTCTGGCCTTCGGCCTTGACCAGGATCTTGATGCGCGCCTTGTAAGCGTTGTCGCGGCGGCCGAAGCGGTTGTAGACGCGCACCACGGCTTCGAGGTAGTTGAGGATCTGCGCCCAGGGCAGGAATTCGCGGATCACGGTGCCGACGATGGGGGTGCGGCCCATGCCGCCGCCCACGCGCACCTGAAAGCCCAGTTCGCCGTCCACGTTGCGCACCAGGCGCAGGCCGACGTCGTGCCAGGGCGTGGCGGCACGGTCTTCGGTGGCGCCGGTGATGGCGACCTTGAACTTGCGCGGCAGGAAGGCGAATTCAGGGTGCAGCGTGCTCCACTGGCGCAGGATTTCGGCGAAGGGGCGTGGGTCGGCCACTTCGTCGGGGGCGATGCCGGCGTAGGCATCGGTGGTGATGTTGCGGATGCAGTTGCCGCTGGTCTGGATGCCGTGCATGTTCACGGTGGCCAGCAGGTCCATCACGTCGGCCGCGCGGTCCAGCGGAATCCAGTTGTACTGGACGTTCTGGCGCGTGGTGAAGTGGGCGCAGCGGTCGGGCAGGGAGGGCACGTCCGACAGGGCAGCGTTGGCCTGGGAAATGTCGTTGTCTTCCTTGTGGTCGTACTCGCGGGCGATACGCGCCAGCACACGCAGCTGTGCGCTGTTGACTTCGCCATAAGGCACGGCCACACGCAGCATGGGCGCGAAGCGCTGGATGTACCAGCCGTTCTGCAGCCGCAGCGGCTTGAACTCGTCGCCGCCCAGGGTGCCGGCCTGGAAGCGCTCCAACTGGTCGCGGAACTGGGCCGCACGCTGGCGGACGAACTGTCGGTCGAAATCGGTGTACTGGTACATCGCGGGGCGGGTCGTGGGTCGTTGTGACGGAGAAAAGAAAGTGGTGCGGATCAGAGCGCCATCAGCTTGAAGCCGGCATAGGCCAGCAGTGCCGACAGCACGGCGCGCACCAGGCGTTCGGGGGTGTGGCGGATCAGGCGCGTGCCCAGCCAGATGCCGGGCAGCGAACCGGCGAGCAGTTGCGCCAGCAGCGGCCAGTCCACCGAGCCGAGGCTCGCGTGGCCCAGGCCGGCCACCAGGGTCAGCGGCACCGCGTAGGCGATGTCGGCGGCCACGATGCGGGGCAGGGGCAGCAGCGGATACAGCAGCAGGAGCACCGAGACACCGATGGCACCGGCGCCCACCGACGTCAGCGTGACCAGCGTGCCGATCACGGCGCCGAACAGCACTGGCAGGCTCCAGTGGCGGGCTTTGAAGGCCAAAGCCTCTTCACCGGCCGCCAGGGTGCGTGGCACCTGCTTGCCCCGGAAAGCTTTGTAGAGCATGGCGGCGGCGGTCAGCAGCAGCGCCATGCCCAGGGTGGCGGTCATCACCGTCTGCACGCCCGGATTGGCGGGGCCGACACGGTGCAGCACGAACAGCGTAAGCAGCGCCGCAGGCAGGCTGCCCGCGCACAGCTGCCCGACCACGCGCCAGGGCACCAGGCGCTGGCGAGCCAGGTTCACCGTGCCGCCGGCTTTGGTGACGGCGGCGAACAGCAGATCGGTGCCGACCGCGAGATAGGGCTTGACCCCGAAGAAGAAGATCAGGATCGGGGTCATCAGCGAGCCACCGCCCACCCCCGTCAGGCCCACGATGAGGCCAACGGCAAAACCGGCAAGGATGAGGGCGAATTCGGGCATGCCGGCACTGTAGTGAGGCAGGCTTATATGACAAACTATTTTTTGGTCATTCGAATATGTGTTTTTGGTAATAAGGGCGCGGACTACCGCTGAAGGCAGGCCTGGTTGTCGGGTCGATGCCGTGGACATCGCAGTCGCCGTAACATGCGCGCCATGCCTCCGGCGTGCATCTTTGTCAGCGTGATCGGGTTTTCCGATGTGGAACGCCACGCGCTCAATACCCTGTTCCGGCTCTCCCGCGACGGGGCGGTGGCTTACGCGCCCTGGGAGCCGCTGACCGCCCCCGGCGTGCCGGCCCCGACCGCTCAGGCGGACGTGCTGCTGATCGACGGAGCGTGCGCCGAGGCGGTGATGGCGCAGGCGCGCGCCTTGCCCGCGGGGCCGCGCCTGATCTGGGTTGGCCCGGGTGCGCCCGAGCAGGCCTGGCGCGTGCTGGATCGGCCGATCCGCTGGGCGGAACTGCTCGACGACCTCGATGCCGTCTACGCGGCCCGCCAGGCCGGCCTCGATGGGCTGGATCTTGACGTTTCGGCGCCGATGCCCCTGGACGTGCCCGAACCCACCCGGCGCCGCGCTTTGCTGGTGGGGTTGGCGCCGACCGAAAGCGCATTGCTGCACCAGCGCCTCGCGCTGCGCGACATCACCGAGGTGGACGAGGCCGGCAGCACGGAGGCGGCGCTGGATCTGATGGGGCGCCACGCCTACGTGTGCGGGGTGTTTGATCTGGACGACCCCCACTTCGATGGCTGGTCGCTGGCGCAGTGGTTTGCCCGGCGCCATCCGCACGCGCTCAATGTGGGGTTGAGCCAGCATGCCGGGCCGCTGGCCGGCTGGTGGCGGCGGCGGCGTGTCCGGCGCGACACGCGGCGCGTGGGCATCCATGCCCTGTTGCCCAAGCCGACGCCGGTCGCCGAACTCGGCGAGTGGCTGGGCAGGCTGTAGCCGCCTCAGGGACGGCAGAAGAAGCGGCTGTTCAGGCTTCGGCGGTGAGGGCGACGGGCTGGCGGCGCTCGGTTTTCCACGCAAAACGGGCCGGGTCGATGGCTCGGCGCAGATCGGGCGGCAGCGGATCGGGTTCCCTGCTGATCTGGCGAGCCAGGTCTTGTGCGCCCCAGTGCGACAGCGTGAGCCCGCGAGAGCCCAGCGCCGCAAACACATAGAGGCCAGGCAAGCGCGGCACTTGGTCCACGGTGAGGCGGCCGCGCCGGTGGCCGGCCTCGGCCATCAGCCGGCGCAGCGCTGGCACGTCGGGCACGGCGCCGATCAGGGGGACGCGGTCCAGCGAAGCGCAGCGCACGTCGACCCAGCCCAGCAGGCGGCCTTCGTCCAGGGCCTGGCGCAGTTGTGTGGCCGCCGGGCGGCACAGGGCATCCAGGCTTTCCGCATTGCGCCGATGGGCCTGCTCGCTGAGCGTGCGGGTTTCCATGCCGCGCTCGTAGGTGGAGCCCATGGCCCACACCGTGTCAGGCCAGGCCGGGGGCAGGCCGCTGTCCTGATAACGCGGCACGAACACACCGTTGTCGCGCTGGGGGCGTTCGGCCAGCGGTGGGCCTTCCAGTGGCCCCAGGCTCATTTGCCCCAGCACCGGGCGCAGGGGCAAGGGGGCGCCCGCCAAGGCGGGATCGGTGGCTTCGAGCAGCGCCAGGCTGCCCCAGGCGGCGGCGGCCACCGCCACCGGGGCGCTGACCAGCGTCTGGCCGTCTCGTGCCAGCGCCTGCCAGCCGGCTTCGGTGTGGCGGAGTCGGGCCACTGCACAGCCGCAGCGCAGCGACAGCCGGCCCGTGGCGGCGGCTTCGTTCAGCCAGGCCTGTACCAGCGCGGCGGGGCGCACCATGGCCGCCGGCCAGCGGCCCGGGTCGTGGCCCAGGTTGTCCACCTCGCACGGTTGCCAGCCAGCGCCGGGGCGAAGGCTGCGCGCCAGTTCGGCCCGCATGTCGTCCACGCCCAACGCCGACAGGCGCGACATGGGGGTGGGGGCGCGGGTCACGTGTGGGCTGAGCATGCCCACGGGCAGGGCCGATGCCCGTTGCGCCGGGCCATTTTCGGCATCGAGCAGGGTGACGGACCAGCCCCGCTGCACCAGCGCCAGCGCGGTGGCGGCGCCGGCCAGCCCGGCGCCGACAATCAGCGCATGCGACGGGGCCTCTGGCGGGGCAGACACGGTGTCGAAGGCTTCAGCCGTTGGCTGGCGGCGGCACGAAACCCGCGGCGGCATCGGCGCCTTCGCCGAAGAAATGTTTTTCCATCTGGCGCGCCAGGTACTGGCGGGCCCGGGCATCGGCCAGATTCAGGCGGTTTTCGTTGAGCAGCATGGTCTGGTGGCGCAGCCAGCTGGCCCAGGCTTCTTTGCTCACGCTGTCATAAATGCGCTTGCCCAGCTCGCCAGGGTAGGGGGGGAAGTCGAGGCCTTCGGCTTCCTTGCCGAGCTTGATGCATTGAACGGTGCGGGCCATGTGGGGTTCTCCAAAGATGTGAAACCGTATGAACGAAATGAATAAATATTCGTTCTGGTTTTGTCGGGAATGCGGCAATATCGGCCGCCCCTGCAGGTCAGGGGCCGGTGGCCGGGCGGCCAAGCCCTCCACTTTAGCGCCGAACGGTTGGTGAGCCGATGTGCGGGGTTGTTGCCCGCACGGTTTCTGACCTGGCGCAAAACCGGGTGGGGTACCGGGTTTCATACAATCCCCGATTGACTTTTTGCTTTTCTCGCGGCCTGGCAGCCCCATCTTTTGCCACCCGGGCTGTTTCTGTCCACCCCGGCCGTTCCTGTTGGCGGCCCCGAACCCTCGCAAGACCATGAGTGCATTCCTGGAAGAGCGCGTCCTCAGCGTTCACCACTGGACCGACCGCCTGTTCAGCTTCACCACCACGCGCGACACCGCGCTGCGTTTTTCCAACGGCCACTTCACCATGATTGGCCTCAAGGGCGAGAACGGCAAACCGCTGCTGCGTGCCTATTCCATCGCCAGCGCCAATTACGAAGAGCACCTGGAGTTCCTGAGCATCAAGGTGCCCGACGGCCCGCTGACCAGCCGCCTGCAACACATTCAGGTGGGCGACACCATCATCGTCGGCAAGAAGCCCACCGGCACGCTGCTGATCGACTACCTGCTGCCGGCCAAGCGCCTGTACCTGCTGGCCACGGGCACCGGTCTGGCGCCCTTCCTGTCGATCGTGCGCGATCCCGAGACCTACGAAAAATTCGAGCAGGTCGTGCTGGTGCACGGCGTGCGCGAGGTCAAGGAGCTGGCCTACCGCGACATGCTGGAAACCCAGCTCAAGCAGCACGAGTTCCTGGGCGAGATCGTGTCGCAGCAATTGATCTACTACCCCACGGTCACACGCGAACCCTTCGTGCACCAGGGCCGCATCCCCAACATCATCGAAAGCGGCCAGATCGCCAAGGACACCGGCCTGCCCGAACTGAACCCGGCCGAAGACCGCGTCATGATCTGCGGCAGCCCGGAAATGCTGCGCGACCTCAAGGCCCTGTGCGAGAAGCGCGGTTTTGCCGAAGGCAACACCACGCGCCCGGGGCAGTTCGTGATCGAGCGCGCGTTCGCCGACAGCTGAGGCCAGCCGGCCCACGCATCCGGGAGCGCTGGTGACGGCTGCCGGTGCAGCCTCCATCCGTTCCTTGTTTCCGCCAGCAGCGCAGGAACTCCAGGGCGCTTGCCGGGTCCACCGGGGCGCCTTGTTTCATTTTCAGGAGTTCGCCTTGAGCGACACGATTGCAGCCCCTTCGGCATCCCTTTTTTCGGTCGCTTATTGGTTCGACCGGCATCCCCGCCGTTTGCTGGCGCTCGTGGCTGTGGGCTGTGTGGGTCTGCTGGCTTTCGGCATGTATCTGCAGCATGTGGTGGGGCTGGAGCCTTGCCCCATGTGTATCGTGCAGCGCTATGCCCTGATTCTGGTGGCCATCGTTGCGGCCATCGCTTCGGCCTTTGCCGGTCGCCTGGGGCGCTCCGTCGGGGTGGTGGGCGTGGGCGTGCTGGCGGCCTTCGGGGCGTTTGTGGCCGCGCGCCAGAGCTTCCTGCAATGGAACCCACCGGAAATCATGGCCTGCGGCCGCGACTTCTACGGCATGATCGAATCGTTCCCGCTGCGCCGTGCCATCCCCATGATCTTCCGGGGCAGCGGCGACTGCGCAGCCATCGACTGGACCTTTCTCGGGCTGACCATCGCCAACTGGTCCTTCCTGTGCTTCAGCGCCATCGTGCTGGTGTCGATCGGCCTGCTGCTGCGCGGCCGGCAGCGCGCCTGATGCCACAGCATCCGCGGCCGCACGTTTGACACGCTGCGGCAAAGCCCCTAGAGTCGGCGCATGGCCTTCGTCGCACACACACTGGTTGCCCGCACCGAAGCCGCCCTCCTGGCGGCGGGTTTCGTGCTGCGCGCTCGCACCGTGGTCAGCGGCGGACTGCGCCAGCCGGCCGCAGATTCCCAAGCCCGGCGATAGCACTTCTCCTTCAAGCGCAACTCTCTATCGCCGGGCCAGAACCCGCGCGATGCCGTGCGGCTTTGCCGCCGCTGGCGCTTTTGGGAATTTGCCATGTCCACCTCCAAAACTGTGGAGCGCCTGCTCACGCGCTCTGACCACATCCGTCTGTCCCAGCTCGCTTCCGACGGTCTGGCCGACCTGCTGGCCGACGCCCAGGTGGTCGAACCCCCGTCGATCCCGGACGATGTGGTGACCATGTACAGCCAGATCCTGGTGGCCGACGGGCCGCAAGGCCAGCTCCAGAAGTTCACCCTGTGTTACCCCGAGGACGCTGAGCCGCCGCGCGGTTTCATTTCGGTGTGCTCGCCTTTCGGCAGCAGCCTGCTCGGGCTGCGGGTTGGCCAGGCTGCGCACTGGCTGACGCCGGGCGGGGATGCGCGGACGGTGTGGGTTCGCTCCATCCTGTTCCAGCCCGAAGCCACCGGCGATTACGCCCTCTGAGCGCGGAGGGCATCGCATGGACTTTCCGAACAACGACCCCGCGGGGGCCGATGGGGCATTGCCACGCCGTGTGCTGGTTCTGACGGACCTGTCGCTGGAGGCCGAAGCCGTGCTTGAACAGGCTGCGGCCCAGGCGCAGCGGCGCGGCGCCACGTTGACGGTGGCGCTGTGCCTATGGCAGCGGCCCGCGCGGTCGATGGACCTGCAGGCGCGGCTTCAACAGCGTGCGCGCCGGCTGGGGCGCCTCTGCGGGCAGGCGGTGACCGTGGCCGAAGGCGTGATCCGTGACGCAGCTTCTTTCGCGGCGGCCACGCAGGGGTATGACCTGGTCTTTCTCGCGCGGTACTGGCTGCTGCGCGACTGGTCGCATTGGCGCCTGCGGTGGCTGAAGCAGGCTTTGCTGCGCAGCTCGGCGCCGCTTTGGCTGGTGGGCCCGGTGCCGACGCGAACGGTGTCGCGTGTGCTGGTCGCGACCGCACCCGATGCGGGCGCCCGACACCTGGTGGCTTGTACGGAACAGTGGGTGCCGCAAGCGCCGGTCACGATCCTGCACGCGGTCACCTACCCGCATGGGAGCCTCCGCACCGAACGCGAGCACCCGGCGCTGGGCGACTTCCACGTGAACCGCCTGCGCGTCGAGAACGTCATGGCCTTGGAAAAGGCGGCGTATCCCGATGGGCAACCTGCGCGCGGCGTGCGCTACGCGCTGCCGTTCGGCCAGGCCGAGGCGCAGATCCGCAGGGCGGTGGAGATCGAAGCATCGCAGTTGCTGGTGCTCGGCCGCCGGCCTCCGTCGCGGCGCCCGTTCGCGCCGAACCGCTGGTTGGGGTGGGCGCTGCTGGCGGATTGCACCTGCGACGTGCTGGTGGTGCCGCTGGCGTCGGGCGCAGAAGCGCCCTGGTGGCGCAGACCCTGGCTCACCCGGTTCTGGCCGACCCTGAACAAGGAGCCGTCATGGAGCTGACTCGCGATTTCATCAAGGCCAAACAACCCTGCGCTTCGGGGTTTCGCTGGCTGTTGCGCACCCATGCCGAAGGCGGGGATTACCAGCCCCTGCTCGATGCGCTGGTGCGCGACGGGCGTGTGGGTGACGCGCTCTGGCTGCTGGACCAGTTCGGGTCCACCGATGCGGTGCTGCGGCTGCGTTCGCTGTCGGCCGATGCCCTGGTGTTTGCCGGCACGGTGCAGGTGGATGGCTCCGTCGAGGTGGACGGCGTGCTGCGCGCGGGTCGCTCCATCGTGGTGGCCGGTGGCATCCGGGTCGGTGGTGACCTCATCGCGGGCGAAGACCTCAAGGCCGGGGGTGCCATCCGCTGCCAGGGGCGTTTGCAAACCGGTGGCGACATCCGCACCCAGGCGGCTCTGGAAGTGGGCGGCGCATTGTCTTGCGAAGGCACGCTGCGTTGCGCCTGGCACCTGCAATGCGGAGGCCCGCTCGCCATCGCCGGGGAAGCGCGCGTGGGCGACGATCTGCTGGCCGGCGCCGACGTTCGGGCCGATGCTTCGCTGCACGTCAAGGGCCTCTTGCAGGCACACGGCAGCGTGCGCGTGGCCCAGGGGCTGCTGGGCGACAGCGACATCCGCTGCGCCGGTCATCTGGACGCAGGGTGGGGCATCCGCGCCCGAGGTGCCCTGCAGGCCGGGGGCGCCATCCGTGCGGGCGAAAGCCTGGCAGCGGGCGACGGCATCGTCGTGGGCGAGGGCTATGGCGTGTACGCCGGGCTGGTGGTACCCCGCGAAAGCTGGACCCACAGCGCCCGCGTGGAAACGCCGGAATGCCCGCACCAGCTCATGAGCGGGTGCTGGATCGACCCGCAGGCCGACCTTGCCGACAGGGCGCAGGCGCCCGCAAACGCCGCGGAGTGGCCATGAGTACGGCCGCGCTTTCCCTGTGGGGCGCGTTCGAGCGACATCCCCCACTCAATTGGGGGACTCGCTGGCGCGAACTGATCACCGAGTTGCGGGTGGACGTGTTGCTGCCCGAACTTGAGCTGCAACAGGAACTGCAGCGGCTGAACGGACGGTGGTCGCGGCTGCAACCGCCGCCCGAACCCCTGGCCAGCCTGCACCTGCCGGGGCGTGGCCTGGAAGTGCAAGCGCGCACCGCCGATGGCGAGCACTTTCTCTATGTGATCGACCGTTTGACCCGCCAGGTCGTGGCCTACGTCACCTTCAGCCGTCTGGTGGAAATCCACCGCCGTGCCGACCCGCACTTGCGCGCGCCGCACACCAAGGTCATGCCGGCGTGGCGGCGCCAGGGCATTGCCAGCGCCGTCTACCGCTGGTGGCTCGACAGCGGGCGTTCGGCCATCACGGGCGCCCGCCAGTCACCCGCAGCGCGCGCGCTGTGGCTCTCGATGGCACGGCATTACCCATTGGCCTATGTGCGTATCGACCACAAGCGCCTGTACCCGATCGAAGCACCGGCCGACGCCGCCGCCCTGAGCGCGCTCAACGTGCGCGCGGTGCTGCTGGGGCGGGGGTGTGAGCTGGCGGATTTTGCGGAAGGCTGCCTGTGAGAAGATGTTTCCCCAAGGGAGGTACGACCAGCCGGCATTGAAGGGCGGCGGGGCCTCTTGCGTGCGCGGCGATGGTGCTGCGCTGTGCGTTCTGCAGGGCTCTGGATCATGCCGTCTTCGCCTCGAAACATCCTCTTCATTCACCAGAACTTTCCCGGCCAGTTCCGGCACCTGGCGCCTGCGCTTGTCGAGCGGGGCGACCAAGTGGTGGCGCTGGGCATCCTGGGCCAGCCTGCCGTCCGCAATTGGAACGGGGTGCGTGTGCTGTCTTACCAACCCCGGCGCTCGAACACAGCGGGCCTGCATCCCTGGCTGGTCGACATGGAAACCAAGCTGATCCGGGGTGAAGCCTGCTGGCAGGCCATGCGATCGTTGCAGGCGCAAGGTTTCCGGCCCGACCTGGTGATGGCCCATCCGGGCTGGGGCGAGCCCCTGTTTGCCAAACAGGTCTGGCCAGGCAGCCCGCTGGCGATCTACGCCGAATTCTTCTACCAGGCAGAGGGCGCCGACATGGGCTTCGACCCGGAATTCGCGCCGCCAGACGCCCAGGCCGAGCGTTGCCGGCTGCAGATGAAAAACCTCAACCACCTGGCCCACCTGGAACAGGCCAGCGCCGCCATCAGCCCGACGCACTGGCAAGCCTCCACCTTCCCGGCGTATTGGCGCGACCGCATCGAGGTCTGCCACGATGGCATTGACACCGACGCCATCCGGCCTGATCTGCAAGCCTGCTTCCCTTTGCCTGCAGGGCAGGTGCTGACACGCGATGACGAAGTGGTGACCTACGTGGCCCGGCATCTGGAGCCGTATCGTGGCTTCCATGTGTTCATGCGGCTTCTGCCTGAACTGTTGCGGGCACGGCCCCACGCCCACATCGTCATCGTGGGCGATGACGGCAAAGGCTATGGCGCCGACGCTGGCGCCGGCCAAAGCTGGCGCCAGCGGCTGACGCAGGAAATCGATTCGCAAATGCCTGTGGGAGGCTGGCGCCGGGTGCATTTCATTTCACGTTTGCCCCGAGACGCGTTCACCCGCCTATTGCAGATTACCCGGCTGCATTGTTATTTGACCTATCCCTTTGTGCTCAGTTGGAGCCTGTTGGAAGCCATGAGCGCTGGCGCCTGCATTCTGGCCAGTGATACCGCGCCCGTGCGGGAGGTGATTCAAAACGGCCAGCAGGGCATATTGGTGGACTTCTTCGACCGGCATGCCTGGCTGGCCCAAGCCGTGGCCTTGTTGGAGCAACCCGAGACCCGGCAGGCGCTGTCGGCATCGGCCCGGCAGCGCGCCGTGGCGCACTACGACCTGCGGACGGTGAGCCTGTCTCGGCAGTTGGCCTGGGTCAGCAGACATTGCGCTGATTCCCATCAATGGGGCTGATACGCCGATTGTGGTGGTTGCACCTGTCAATGTTGGCGAGGTGAGGTGCTCAGCAGGCTTTCAGAATGGCAGAATGCCCGCTAAGAAAAAAAGTTGGGTGCGAAAGGAAGAAGCGAGAAACAGCTTCAGATGGTGTCTGAACAAATATTTCATTCCTGGGGAGGATTGAATGCGGCGCAAGTGGTACCGGGGAGGGACCCAGTGTCCAACAGGTTGCGTGCGACCTGGTAAGCCCAATCGCGGGGCAAGCACGACTCATCTCGGTGAAGAAGCGCAGCCGCAGGCGCCGCAAAGCGCCCCGCAGCCGGTGACCAGCCGGGCCGACAACAATTATGTGGACCACGTGGTGGGCAACGATGCGGTGGCCGGCGAGCAGGGCAACGACATCCTGCAAGGCACCGACGCGGCCAGCGTGTTCACCTACCGCTACAAGAAACCCGACGGCAGCATCGAAGTGGTGGCGATCCCGCACCCGGAATTGGCGCTGTTCGACATCAGCATCGCCAAAGAATGGGACGAAACCAGCAGTCCTACGTGTACTGGTGGGACAAGGACAACGCCAATGCGCGGCTGGAGCCCTCGCTGACCCTGAGCGCAAGTAGTGCGCTACCGCTGCTGAACACGCGGATGCGTGAATTCAATGTGGCCAATTCAATGAACTATCTGGAGGCCGCATGATTGGATTGTTGTTTATGGCCGGTATCGCCGTTTGGCTGATGGTGGTGATTTACCTGTGTAGACGGATACCCCGCTGGTTGGGCCTGACGCGCTATGCCAAGGTGGCTGGATTTGTGCTGTTTCCGATTTTGCTTTTTTTGCCGGTTGCGGATGAGTTGATTGGACTCTGGCAGTTCAGTAGGCTTTGCGAGCAAGAAAGCGTTATTCATCTATCTGATGATTGGCGGAAAGTGGAACGAGCAAAAAATGTTAGCTCAGATCGCTCAGAAAGGTTGAGGTGGTACGCAACACGAATTCATGAGAGGGAGGTTAAATATCAAGACGCTGACACGAAGGAGATTTTTTAGAATATAAATCTTTTCGAAATTATGGTGGCTTTTTGATGGATAAACTAGGACTGCGTTTGAGTGCGGAGCCACCGAGTTGTCGGCCAATAAACGAGCCCCAGGTTCGAAAAGAGATTAATCTTCAAAAACTTTTAGAACAAGGAGAGGGTAAATGATTGACGTTGCAAAATCTTATATCAATGGGTTGTTGGCTGATTCGACATATGTGAATGTCACCCCAGGCATGGATCGCGATCAATTGATCGAGGCTCTCACAGCGCGCATGACTCCCACCCTGGCAGCCTTCATCGCCGACAATTTCGAGGTGGCTAGTTCCATCAACACGCCAGAAATCCCCTTGCTGGGTTCGGGCTTCGATGCCACGGTCTGGAAAGGAAGGGATGGGACACCTTACGCAGGTCAGGTATTCGTTTCAACACGAGGCACGGAGCCGCCGTGGGTTGATATCTGGGGTGCAGACGTTGACCTGGCGATCAACGTGGCTGCACGGACCCAGATCATCGACATGGTCAACTGGTGGCTTCGTGAAACCACACCTGCCGGAATTCAGGCTCAGCAAATCAAATGGGACCCATTGCGAGAGAAACCGGGGACCATCGGCATGGTTGAACCCGGTGTGGTTCTGGCCGATTCCGTAGCCGGCACAGGAAATCTGGTGGGCGTGACCAGCGTGCAAGTCAATGGCCACAGCCTGGGTGGCCATCTTGCTTCATCTTTTGCACGCATATTCGGCGGTGACAACTCTGCCGTTGGCAGCGTGCGGGTTGAAAGCATCGAGACATTCAACAGCGCCGGTTTCAATGGCGACAACGCCGAGTTTTTCTTCGCGCAGATCCAGGGACTGCTGGGAACGGGTTTGACCAGTTTCGACGGAGTGGAGGCTAAGCAGACCAACTTCTTTGCCGAGAACGGCATCGAGGTCACCACCAACACGTGGTGGTTCGAGCAGATGGGTGAGCGCATCGCCTTGAGCCAGGAACAGGGTTTGGGCACAGCCAATCACAGCATGTACCGCCTGACCGACCTGCTGGCATTGGGCGCAGCCCTTGAGAAGCTCGATTCGACCCTGACCATCGACAAGCTCAACGAAATGGTCAAGACCGGCAGCAATGACCCGGCAGGATCGCTGGAAGGTGTGCTGGATGCGCTGCGCCTGATGCTCGACCCCAACGCTGAGCGCTTGCCGGTCAGCGACGCTGGCGACAGCGACGTTGCACGGAAAACCTATCACGAAACCTTGGCGGCTTGGCAGCAGAGCGGGTTGTTTGCCAATCTTGCCGGGCACCTGACCCTGACTCCCACCACCGAGATCGCCAACCTCCAATCCCAATCCAAGACCGACTTCGGCGCGTTCCTGGCGCTTTACACATTGAGCCCTGTGGTGATCAGCACCACGGACGCCGGCGCGCTGGCCGCGCTCAAGGCTATTCAAGGCGATCTGGCCGTTGACTGGCAAGCGGACATGAACGCGCGCCTGTACGGCGACACGGCCTACGAATACGCCTTCAGCGAACAGTGGTACGCCGACCGTGCCGGCATGCTGGCCGTGCTGATGGTGCGCAACGAGAACGACCTTGAGCACGAAGTGCTGCAAGGCAGCGGAACGCCCGTGACCTACCGTGATCTGGGCAGCGACACCCAGGTGGGGGTTTTTCTGGGGTGGGGCGTCGAGATTCTCAATAAACAGTGGGGCGAGATTTCTGCGAATGCTGAGATTTATCGGGAGGCTGCATGATTGGATTGATGTTTTATGGAGCCATTTTGTTGTGGCTGGCCTTTGCGGTTTTTTGGGCACTCAAGTTGCCTAAATGGTTGAGAATTAAAAAATATCCAAAACCCTGGTCGATACTATTTGGAGTGTTGATCTTCTTTTTGCCTGTAACTGATGAAATTATTGCCTATCCGCAATATGTGGCGCTGTGTAAGCAGGCAGAGGATAATTTTTGGTATGACTCGGCGGCAAAGGGGAGAGTTTTGGAAAAAACATCATGCTCAAACATGAGTCGTAAAAATGTAGTGATTGGGTTGAATATTGAAGCAATCATTGAAGAGCAAGGTGCGTGCCTTTTAGATGATGGTTTGCCAGTTATTCGATGGACATTTGTTCGTTTTTCTTCTGGCATGCTAAATTTTCCTGCGGGTTCCAGTGGGGAAAGCATGCCGCTGCTTCTTCCAGAGCGATGCCCTTCCAGGAGTGCATTGTCAGAAAGGATTCAATTTACAGAAAATCTTCTTCGGCTAACTCGTGCGAAGTGATTTCCATTAATTAAGGAGGTGATGATGAGCTCTATTCAAGCTGCATACGTAAACGCTTTGCTCGCCGATGCTGCATATAAGGATTTTGTGGATGATAGCGGTGCTCCCCTGACCGCATCTGCCGTTCTCGTCAACCTTACTGCCCGCCTGACGGCCGCACAAGCGCAATACCTGCTGGCCAACTTTGACATACTGACGCAAACGCTTTCGCCAAGCGAAGGTTTTGACGCAGTGGTCTGGCGAGGTAAGGCCGGCACCGAATATGCGGGCCAGGTCTACGTGTCCATGCGCGGCACGCAGGGCGGGCAGGACATTGCCGACGACATCAGCTTGGCTTCCAGAGGCGTTCCCTACAACCAGATCAGGGACATGGTCAACTGGTGGTTGAGGAACACGGCGGCGGAGGGTGAAGAAGCCATCCAGATCAACGTGCTGGAGGCTCCGGGTGTGCCGGGGGCCTACACCTTCGTGCTTGGCACGCCCGTGGCGGGCACCGGTGTTCTGGCCGATGTGGATGCCATCACGGCGGTCAATGGGCACAGCCTGGGCGGATACCTGTCCACCGCGTTCACCCGGTTGTTTGGTGCGGCTTGGGACGTGCAGTCCGTCAACACCTTCAACAGCGCCGGATTCAACAGCCTGGCTTCCTTGAATACCGAGATCGAGTTTTCCAATATCGCCAACCTGATCGGGGCCTCGCTCGGCCTGGGCGGTTGGGATGCGGTTGGCGATATCCAGACCAACTACTTTGCCGAGAATGGCATCAGCGTCACCACCAACAGTTGGGCGGATTTCCATTTCCTGACCCCTGGGTTTCATCAGTATGGCGAGCGGGTCGGGCTGAATCAGGAAGACCTGTTGGGTGGGAACCCCATCGCCAACCACTCCATGTTCAAGCAAACTGACTTGCTTGCCTTGGGGGCTGTGCTGGAGCGGTTGGATTCCAGCATGGATGTGGAGCGCCTCAATGCGCTGATTCAAATCGGTTCGAATCAGATGGAAGGTAGCTACGAGGCCGTTCTGGATGGATTGAGGCGCCAGCTATTGGGGGCAGACGACTTCGTCGCGACGCCCATCAGCGATGGTGAAAATGATTCGTATCGTGCCGCTTACCAAGGGAATATCCATGACTTGCTGGAAAGGCTCTCGGCAGGATCTTCAGATCCGCAGAGTCTGAGCGCATTCGCGGGCAACCTCACGCTCACTGCGGCGGCTGAGGGTGATAACTTGGAATCCCAAGCCAAGACCGACTTCGGCACGTTCCTGGCGCTGCAGTTTCTCAGCCCGGTGGTGATCAGCACCACGGATGCTGGTGCGTTGGTCGCACTGAAGGCAGTGCATGCCAGCTTGGCGGTGGACTGGCAAACCGATATGAACGCCCGCCTATACGGCGACACAGGCTACGAATTCGCTTTCAGCGAGCAGTGGTACGCCGACCGTGCGCTGTTGCTGGCCACGCTCCTGAAAGTCAACGAAAAGGACCTCTCGGCCCCTGCCTGGCTGACTGACGCTGGCGCACCGGCAGACCGGGACTTGGTGTTTCACTACACCCCGGCAGGAGAAACCGTGCCGTCGGGGCAAAGCACGGCGGACATAGTTGGCCTGTCACGGGACAGCGCGTCCCGCGCCGACCAAGAAATCTTCTTCGGCACCGACAAGGCTGAGACCTTGTCAGGAACGAACAACACCGTCTTCGGCGACCGCCTGTACGGCGGCAGGGGCAACGACAGCCTCAAGGGTTTGGCGGGGGACGACCACCTCGAAGGCCAGAGCGGCGACGACCTGCTCGAAGGCGGTGAAGGGCACGACACGCTGCTTGGCGGCGCTGGCGATGACGTCCTGCGCGGCGATGCAGGCAATGACCTGCTGATCGGTGGCGCAGGCCATGACGTGCTCGGTGGCGGAGAAGGCAACGACCAACTCTACGGCGGCTCTGGCAACGACTACCTGTATGGCGCCGAAGGCAACGACTTCTTCAGCGGCGGCACAGGCTCCGACACGCTCGAAGGCGGGGAAGGCAGCGACTACCTGTTCGACCAGAGCAGCGCAGCAGAAACCGCCGTCTTGCGCGGCGAAGCTGGCAGCGACCTGCTGGATGCGCGGTTGGTCAGCGGCGCGGCCACGCTCGACGGCGGCACGGGCAGCGACTGGATCAGGGCCGGCAGCGGCATCAATTCGATCTTCGGCGGCGCAGGCGCCGACCTGATCGAAGGCGGCAGCGCCAAAGACGTGGTGCTCGGCGGCGCGGGGGCCGACCACATCATCACCGGCGAAGGCGACGACGACATCAGCGGTGGCACCGGCGCCGACTACCTGCAAGGCGGGCAGGGGGCAGACACCTACCGGCTGGAGGCCAGCAACGGCACCGACCTCATCAACGACCAGCAAGGCGCCAACGTGCTGGTGTTCAGCGAACGCGCGCAGGGCGCGAACTGGAGCGCCAGCTACAACCCGGCCAAAGGCGCCTGGGTGACGGCCGACGGCTACGTCATCCGCCGCTACACGCTGGGCACCACGACCACGCTGGCGATCCACAAGGACGGCGACAGCCAGAACACCGTCTACCTCAAGGACTGGAGCGCCGGGCAGTACGGCATCAGCCTGAGCGGCGAAGAAGCGCAGCCGCAGGCGCCGCAAAGCGCGCCGCAGCCGGTGACCAGCCGGGCCGACAACAACCACGTGGACCACGTGGTGGGCAACGACGCGGTGGCCGGCGAGCAGGGCAACGACATCCTGCAAGGCACCGACGCGGCCAGCGTGCTCAGCGGCGGCATCGGCAACGACATCCTGGACGGGCGGGGCGGGGCTGACTGGCTCGAAGGCGGCCAGGGCAGCGACATCATCCTCAGCGGCAGCGGGCAGGACACAGCCTACGGCGGTGGTGACGACGACCTGATGCGAGCCGGCTACAGCTTCGACATGACCTTCGGGCAAATCGTTGGCACCGGCGAGCCGGCGCTGTTCTGGCGGGCCGGCGAGAACTTCACAGCCAACCTGAAAGCCGGCGGCAACACCGCCAGCGTGTTCACCTACCGCTACAAGAAACCAGACGGCAGCATCGAAGTGGTGGCGATCCCGCACCCGGAGCTGGCGCTGTTCGACATCAGCATCGCCAAAGAATGGGACGAAACCACCCAGTCCTACGTGTACTGGTGGGACGCAGACAACGCCAATGTGCGGATTGAACCCTCGCTGACGCTGACCCTCACGCTGGGCGACCCGCTGGATGTGGTGCAGGGGAAAATCTCCGAACACGCGCCCGACGAAGTGGGGCAGGCCAAGACGTATGAACTGCTGCTGGGCGGTTCGCCGGATGTGCTGGCCGCGGGCACCGGGGCGCAAGGCGTGCGCTTCTGGGGTGGAGACGGCAACGACATCCTCTACGGCGCCAACGACCACGACAAGCTGTACGGCGAAGCGGATGACGACATCCTCATCGGTTACGGCGGCGACGACGAACTACACGGCGGCGACGGCAAGGACACCCTTTGGGGTGGCGCGGGGCGCGACTTCCTCGACGGCGGCAGCGAAGACGACAAACTGATCGGCGGCCACGGGGCCGACGTGCTGTACGGCGGTGACGGTGACGACACCCTGGTGGGCGATGCGACCTACCTGTATGGCACCGACTGGTATCCGTCAGGCGACGACCAGAACCTGCACGGGGGCGACTACCTGCACGGAGGCGCGGGCAACGACAGGCTGTGGGGCGACTTCGGCGACGACTACCTGTTTGGTGGAGCAGACAACGACAAACTCTACGGCGGCGCGGGCGACGACCACCTGTGGGGCGAAGGCGGGCAAGACACGCTTGGGGGCGGAGACGGCGACGACTACCTCGACGGCGGCGAGCAGGCCGACTACCTGGACGGCGGCGCGGGCAGCGACGTGCTGCTGGGCGGTGGCGGCAGCGACACGCTGCACGGTGGGGCGGACGACGACATCCTCAGCGCAGGCGAAGGCGCCGACATCCTGATTGGTGGAGCGGGTAGCGACAAGCTCAGTGGTGGCGCGGGCGACGATTACCTGTACGGCGACGGCGATGAAACGGGCGACGGGGCCGACATGCTGGAAGGCGGCCAGGGGCAGGATCACCTGGCCGGTGGTGGTGGCGCCGACTTGTACGTGTTCAGCCTGGGCGATGGGCAGGACATCATCGTCGACGATGGTTCGGACGGCAGCCGCAACCTGGTGGTGTTCCGCTTCTCGCCGGCCGAGGTGACGGAGGTGGTGCGCAACGGGGTGGACCTGCACATCCGCTACGGTGCGGGAGATTCGGTCACGGCGCTGGGCTTCTACGGGCGCAGCAACCCCAGCCAGGGCTCGGGGGTGGACCGCGCCGGATCGGGGGACGCGCAGTACATGGTGGCCGAGGTGCATTTCGACGATGGCACCGTCTGGACGGCGGACGATCTGCTGGCAATGGCGCCGCCGCCGGAACCTGTGGATTCGGGCGAAGACCCGTTCGCGCATCTGGCCGACCTGTATTTCGTGGATGCTTTGCTGGACCGGGACGAGGTGCGCTCGGCCGGCAAGCACACGCTGAGCTACAGCTTCGCCACCAGCTTTGACAGCGGGTTGACGGGCGCCTATCTGTTCAATGACACGCAAAAGGCGGCGGTGCGCGAGGCGCTCGCGCGCTACAGCGCGGTGGCGGACATTGCCTTCGTGGAGGTGGCGCATGGGGTGGATGCCGACCTGTCGTTCTATCTGGACGACCTGAGGTCGAACAACATGGGCGGGTTTTCCGGCTATGCGAGCGCGAAAAGCGGCGAAATTCACCTGAACAGTTCGCTGTACGCCCAGTTGTTCGAACAGGAGGCGGGCGGCTGGGCGGCGCGTGCGTCGCTGGCGGTGGGTGAATCGGGGTTCGAGACGCTGCTGCACGAAATCGGCCATGCGCTGGGCCTCAAGCACCCGTTCGAGCAGCCGTATCTGCCGGTTGGTGAAGAGAACAACACGAACACGGTGATGAGCTACACCCGGCCCAATGGGCCGGCCACGGATTTGATGCCGTTCGACGTGGCGGCGCTGCAATACCTGTACGGCGTGGCGCAAGGCCTGGGCGCAGGCGACAGCACCTATACCCTGGCTGACCGCTTCATCAGCGATGCCGGCGGCGCGGACACGCTGGACTTGAGTGCGGAAACCGAAGCGGTGACGGTGGATCTTGCACCGGGTTCCTGGATTCACCGGGGCGACAAGGCTGAAAGCATTCTGGCCGATGGGCAGGCATTCATCGGGTTCGGCACGGAGATCGAGAACCTGGTGGGTGGTTCCGGCAGCGACACGTTGGCGGGCAATGCGTTGGCCAATCGCATTGGCGGTGGTGCGGGTGACGACACCCTGCGCGGTGGCGCCGGCGACGACACGCTGGCCGGCGGCGACGGGGCGGATACCTATGTGTTCACGGTGGGGGATGGGAACGACACCATTGAGGAAACGGGGAGCGACACCCGGCTGGTGATTCATGGCGTGGCGCCTGCCAGTGTCTATTACGCGCAGGGCGCGCTGTACGCGGGAGAGAGCGGGGGGCGGATCGTGATCGCCCGGGAACAGATCGCTGAATTGTTGGTAGACGGGCAAAGCCACACCGGAGCCGATCTGGAGCGGTTGCTGAACGTGGTGGTGTCCGATTCGGGCGACTTGACGTTGGCAGAAGGGCAGGACCAGGGGCGATTGCTGGGTGATGGCGACTGGGGGATTACCGGTACGAGTGCGGGTGATCACCTGACGGGAAACACCGGTGGCAACGTGCTGCAAGGCCTGGGGGGCGATGACACCCTGTTGGGTGGCGCGGGTGACGATCAACTTCACGGCGATGAAGGCCAGGACGTGTTGCTCGGTGGCGATGGCAATGACACCTTGCAGGGTGGTGAGGGTGGCGATTCGCTGGACGGCGGAGCAGGCGACGACAGCCTGGATGGTGGCACCGGAGCGGATGTGCTCGATGGCGGCATTGGTAACGATGCGCTGCTGGGCGGCGAGGGGGACGACCACCTGGATGGCGGTGAAGGTCAAGACCTGCTACTGGGCGGGGATGGGAACGACACGCTGCTGGGGGGCGAGGGTGACGATTCGCTGAGCGGCGAAGCGGGTGATGACAGCCTGGATGGTGGCACCGGGGCGGATGTGCTCGACGGCGGTGCTGGTAACGATGTTCTGCTGGGCGGGGATGGGAACGACACGCTGCTGGGGGGCGAGGGTGACGATTCGCTGAGCGGCGAAGCGGGTGATGACAGCCTGCATGGTGGCGCCGGAGCGGATGTGCTCGACGGCGGCGCTGGCAACGATGCGCTGCTGGGCGGGGATGGAAGCGACACGCTGCTGGGGGGCGAGGGTGACGACTCGCTGAGCGGCGAAGCGGGTGATGACAGCCTGGATGGAGGCACCGGGGCGGATGTGCTCGACGGCGGTGCTGGTAACGATGTTCTGCTGGGCGGCGAGGGGGACGACCACCTGGATGGCGGTGAAGGTCAAGACCTGCTGCTGGGCGGAGATGGAAACGACACGCTGCTAGGGGGCGAGGGAGACGATTCGCTGAGCGGCGGAGCGGGTGATGACAGCCTGCATGGTGGCGCCGGGGCGGATGTGATCGACGGCGGCGCTGGCAACGATGCGCTGCTGGGCGGGGACGGAAACGACACGCTGTTGGGGGGCGAGGGAGACGATTCGCTGAGCGGCGAAGCGGGTGATGACAGCCTGGATGGTGGCACCGGGGCGGATGTGCTCGACGGCGGTGCTGGTAACGATGTCCTTCTGGGTGGGGATGGAAACGACACGCTGTTGGGGGGGGATGGTGCGGACGCTCTCTTTGGTGGAGACGGCGACGATTGGCTTGAAGGCGGGCAGGGCGTCAATACGCTGACGGGAGGGCGGGGCAGTGACACGCTCGTGGGTGGCGATGCGGCAACCATCTACGCTTTTGCCTCGGGCGACGGGCGGGACCATGTGTTCGATGCCTTGACGAACGAGGTGGAGCTGCTTGTACAGGGCGTTACTGCGGATGAGGTTCGTTTTGCCCGCACCGATGCAGGCCTGGTGGTGAGGTATGGCGCTGATTTTGCGGATGAGGTGCTGATAGAAAACATCTGGCAAGAAGACCGGCTGGTTCAGAACATCGTCATTGAACTGGACAGCGGCGAGCGCAAGGTGTTTGACACCGCTGAGATGCTCAGCGACCTGAGCCTTCGGGGGGGCGAGGGGGACGACTTGCTGGTCGGCACGGCGCTCAACGACACCATCCTGGGAGGCGCTGGCAACGATTCTCTGAGTGGCGAAGCAGGCGACGATCACCTGGATGGCGGGCTTGGCGACGATGTGCTGGATGGTGGTTCGGGTAACGATGTACTGCTCGGGGGGGCGGGCCGGGACCTGTTAGATGGCGGAGTTGGTGACGACACGTTGCTGGCGAGTGACGGGGATGATTCGTTGCAAGGTGGGGATGGCAATGATTCGCTGAACGGCGAGGCGGGCAATGATCGCCTCGACGGGGGCTCCGGGGACGATGTGCTGGATGGCGGTGGGGGTGACGACACGTTATTCGGAGGCGGGGGCAATGACCGCCTGGATGGCGGTGAAGGTCAAGACGTGCTGCTCGGGGAAGCGGGAGACGACACGTTGCAGGGGGGCGAAGGCGATGACACCTTGCGCGGAGGCGAAGGTCGCGATGTCCTGAGTGGGGGGGGCGGGCAGAACACCTATGTGTATACCGTTGGGGATGGTGAAGATGTCTTGGTGGATGGTTTCGAGGCCGAAATCAATCTCATCCTGCACGGCGTCACGTGGGACGGTGTGGCATTCGCTCAGGATGGCACGGATATCGTTTTGAGATTTGAAGAGGCATCTGGCGACGAAATAACGGTACGGGATATCTGGCGCGATCATCAATTGCGGCAGGCGATAAGAATTAGCCTGGACGATGGGGAAGTCTATGTGCTGGATTCCGCAGCTTTGCTTGATGCTCTTGCCATCAAGGGCACCGAGGGTGATGACCATCTTTCAGGGACTACCGGCAATGATACGTTGCTGGGTCTGGGTGGCAATGATTATCTGTTTGGAAAAGCTGGAGATGATTTTCTGGATGGCGGTTTGGGGGCCGACACCATGGAGGGGGGAGATGGCGGGGACCGATATCTGGTCGATGATCCCGGTGATGTGGTGCTGGAAAGAAAGCCGGAATACCTGCGCCATGAAGCCCAGATATTTTCTTGGAATCTTCATTTGGAACCACTGGAACTGGCAGTGGTTCAGAGTCACCCGGATTATCTATATTACAAAAATCTGATTGATGCAAGGGGTGGATACGAAAATATTGCCTTCGATGGCGATGGGAAGGTGACCCTTGTTGTTTTTAATATCAATGAGCATCTTGATGGTTACGATGAAAATCCCGATGTTGTGGACAGTAGCATTGATTACCGACTGCCGCAGGGGGTTGAGCATTTGAACCTCCTGGGGGATGGTGATGTTTCTGGCATTGGCAATGAGTATCGGAATCAAATGATCGGAAACGCCGGCAATAACTTGATTGTGGGTGATCCATTTGATGGGAGTGAGCGTCGATACGGAAATATTTCTACGCAGCACGGCATAGAGTTCGGGCTGGCTGTTAGGAATGCTGCTTCCGAGCTGCTGCGGGATAAATTCAGGCGCGTTGAGTACGAGCAACGGCTCACCTACGATGATGTGGTTCAGGGGGATGGCGTATTTGTCGAAAACCTGCCTGGCGATTATCTGGACGGTCGCGAAGGTGATGACCGGATTTTTGGTGGCCTTGCCAACGATACGCTGATTGGCGGTGAAGGCAATGACGTCCTTTCGTCCGGCGGCGGTAGCGACTGGTTGTACGGTGGGACGGGTGATGACGTCTATGTCATTCACAACTATGGGTACCTCACGGAAGGTGGGGCCAATTATTTCATCGGCTATCTTGATCCGGGTGAGGTGACTGTTGTCGAAGCCGATAACGAAGGGTTTGACACGGTTTATACAAACCAGAACTACACGCTCGGTGCAGGGGTCGAGAGTCTTGTGCTGTACGAGGATCTTCTTGATCTTCCTGGGGAATATGTTGACCCGACGTTGCTGGAGGCTTGGCCACGATCAAAAATTGATTTCCCAGGCAGAGGGACCATTGGGCACGGAAATGAGCTGAACAATATCATTGCCGGCTCCAATATGGCATCAGAACTCTACGGGCATGAGGGCGATGATACTTTGTATGGTGGAAGCCGGAACGATACGCTGGATGGTGGTTCCGGAGCTGACTTCATGGAGGGTGGTTATGGGAGTGATCACTATTTTGTTGATGATGAAGGCGATGTGGTTTTTGAGGGTCATGATGACTACTCGGAAGATATTGTAACTACCACATTGATGTTCTATGAGCTGCCGGAATGGGTCGAAAACCTGTACTTGGTTGGCGATGGTGAGGCCGAAGGCTGGGGCAATTGGGGAAATAATCTGATTGTCGGTAATGGGTATGAAAATATTCTTTTCGGTCTTGATGGAGATGATACGCTGGACGGAGGGGCTGGCGACGACTACATGAATGGGGGGTGGGGCAATGATACATATATCGTTTCTCAGGAAGGTGATGTTGTTGATGAATTTGGTGCTGATGGCCATGATCACGTGCTCAGCCATATCGAGGCCTACACGCTCACGGAGGGCGTGGAGGATCTGACTCTGCTGGGCGAAGTCGCCTTGCGGGGAACGGGTAATGACTTGGATAACCGGATTGAGGGCAATGCGCAGGGCAATCTGTTGATCGGATTGGAAGGAGCCGATACCCTCATTGGCGCGGAGGGTGTGGACACGCTGATCGGAGGAAGTGGCGACGACGTCTATGAGGTGCGAGCGGTTGGACCCTCACCCGAGGACTTGGTCGTCGAGGCGGCCAATGAAGGGGTGGACACGATCATTCTCACTCCGGGAGCCGTTTCGTCGCCAAGTTCGGTTTCTCACGTCAAGCCGGTGTCGGTGACCATTGAGGTTCCTGATCATGTGGAGAACATGGATGCCAGCGCCTTGGAGGCGGACTTGCTGGTCACGGGCAATGCCGAGAACAATCAGATCATGGGTGGTGCTGGCCGGGATGTGATCTGGGGCATGGATGGCGATGACTACATCGCTGGCGATATTTATGAGAGCTCGGCCCAGCTGTCTTTCGTGGACGGTGGTTCCGTGGCCGCAGCATTGGGGGCGATCATTCAGGCGACTGGATTTGAACCTTCAGCGGAATTGAGTGGATGGGCATTCTTCAAAAATTCGATGCAACTGCTGAGCGAGTTACCCTCAGATGCCGATCCGGCAGATTTTGTCGAGATCTCGGTCCGGCATTTGGATGGCCTGGGTGGTTATTCTCAGGAATTTTGGTTTGTCCCAATCGACAGATGGGGGTGGAATTATGCTCAGGCGGAAAAATATGTCCACTGGAGTCCCTATGGCGTTGATTTGATGGTGGATCAAGCTGGTCGGATGGTGTTGGATTTGGAGGAGGCCAATCCAGACAGTTTCCAAGCATCTTTGCGGCAATGGGTGTACAGGCCCGAGTCGGTGTTGGCTGCTTTGCAGGTGACGCATGATGTCACCTATGCCCAGGCAAGCCTTCCTCCGGATGGCTATGTCAGGGTGACGGCGCCTTTCATTCCGGAGTGGGACATCATGTTTTCACAGATGCCGGGACTGGATTGGCGCTTTGATTCCCTGTCAATGGACATTCAACAGGCATTTCTGGCGGCCAGCGAGGTGGCTTATGCCGATACCCTCTATGGGGGCAATGGTGATGACCATATTGATGGTGGAATCGGTAATGATTTGATTGATGGCGGTGAAGGTGATGACTATATTTTCGGAGGTCATGCAGGCTTTGTTAATGTCGTTTCGAATTCTGAATTTCAGCCGCCGGATGAGAATCAAGAGGGCGAATATGTCAGCATCTCCAACTACGATGCACCTGATGAAGACGATACGATCGATGGTGGTGCCGGAAATGACTATGTTGATGGTGGTGCAGGCAATGATTTGATTTATGGGGGTGAGGGGAACGATTTTCTCTATGGCGGCGATGATGAGTCGGCCAGTTTGGGTGGGTTGGTTCCTGAGCCTCCCGTCGAGGCAAGGATGGTGGCTGATCTTGTTCTGGTGGGAGTTCCTTTCAATCACCGCATCAAGCATTTGACAAATGATGATGTGATTCACGGAGGTATCGGCGATGACACCATTGATGGCGGTTCTGGTGATGATTATCTTTATGGCGGAGAGGGGAATGATGTAATTTTTGGAGGAGCCGATGGTTGGCTGAATCATTCAAATAATGATTATCTTGATGGGGGTGCTGGATTGGATTGGTTAGAGGGCGGCACAGGCGATGATGTTTACATCGTCGATGGCACATGGGAGGTATTGCCCTCAGGAGTCAGCGGAACAGCACTTGTCTTATGTGATGCAGTTGATCGCTTTGGCGTGGATGCCGGGCCGAAATACCTTTGGGAAACCGATACGGTTGTCGAGTACGAGGATGAGGGTTATGACACTGTCTGGACATCGGCCAGTATTTTTGTCGAAAATGTCGAGGAGGTTCGTGTGCTGGATTCGGTATCGAATCCGAATATTGATGTGGTGACAGGTAAAGGGGCGCAACTGCTGGTAGGCAATGCTGGCAACAACGTGCTTGATGGTGGCGAAGGTGCCGACACGATGATTGGGGGAGCAGGCGATGACTCCTATTGGGTGGACGACGCTGGTGATGTGGTGATTGAAAATGCTGATGGCGGCTTTGACGTAATTCGCACGTCACTCGATGTCTACAAACTCGCCGAGCATCTGGAGGGCCTCGTTCTGGAGGGAACGGCAAAGGTTGGCCTTGGCAATGGAGTCAATAACTATCTGGTAGGCAATGATCAAAACAATGCGCTCTATGGCCTTGATGGTGATGACACATTGGCTGGCTGGCGCGGCTCGGACACGCTCTATGGTGGCGCGGGCAACGATACATATCTTTTTGCTCGCGGAGATGGCTTGGATGTGATCGTCGATACCGATGGACAGGGAACAATCCGTTTCAGCGGAGACATCACTTCTTCCGACTTGCATCTGGCATTGGTTGACGGCGACTTGGTCATTGATATCCGATCTTCGGGTCAGTGGCTGGGCGATCGGATCATCATCGCGGGGTGGACTGGCTCCGATGAACGTGTAGCAACGCTGGCGTTCTGCGATGAACCACCTATAGACATCGGTTCGGAGACTGGTCGGATTTCCGGATATGTCTATTTGGATGACAACGACGACGCTCTGAGGCAAACAGGCGAACCCGGTTTGGCTGGGGTGGTGATCACTTTGCAGGGCGTCGATGATTTGGGGCGATCGGTAAATACCACCACTGTCACTGGTGTGGATGGTGCATATGTTTTCGAGGATTTACGGGCTGGTACCTACTCGGTGATTCAGACACAGCCCGAGGGCTATTTGGATGGTCAGGAAAGCGTCGGATCCAGTGGCGGTGTCGCCGGCAATGATGTCATTTCCGGCATATCGCTTGTGGCAGCACAGCACAGCCAGGAAAACAACTTCGGCGAGCGACTCGATGCTCAGTCGGTGATTGGCGACCGGGTGTTTCTGGATTGCAACAATAACGGTGTGCAGGACGAGGGCGAACGAGGCGTTGATGGCGTGACGGTTCATTTGCTGAGCGAGGATGGTCGGGTTCTGGATACGCAAACGACGGATGCGCAAGGCCAATACCGTTTCACAGGTCTGGAGGCAGGCAGTTATGCGGTGCAGGTCGTGGCACCGCAGGGCTATGGCTTTGCCAAGCAGGACCAGGGCAGCGATGACCTGCGGGATTCGGATGTCAACGCCGCGACGGGAGAGACGGCGATCATTGCCGTGGACGGCAGGCAGGAGGCTCTCGGTTGGGACGCTGGGCTTGTAGCGAGTCCCGTGGGAATCACCTACGACTTTTCTGGCTGCAGCGCCACGGATGGAACGGATGGCAACAGCCGAGTCTATGTCGATGCCGTGACGGGTGTCTCGGTCTCGGCCACTGCCTGGAGCCGGGACAAGTCGAACGGGAAATGGGCCAAGGCATTTCTGGGGGCCTACAGTGGCGGCCATGGCGTGACGGACAGCGCCGAAGGCAAGGGCAGCGGGGTGACGCACACCATCGATAACAGTGGGCGGGACAATTTCGTTGTTTATCAGTTTTCGCAGGATGTCACCGTGGACAAGGCACTTCTGGGCTATGTCTACAACGACAGCGATATGTCGATCTGGATTGGCAGCAGCGCAGTTCCTTTGGGACAGATGAGCAACTCGGTGCTGGCATCCCTGGGTTTTACTGAAATCAATCTGGGGGGATCATCCGCCCGTTGGGCGGATTTCAACCAAGGCAATGTCAGCGGCAATGTGCTGGTGGTATCTGCCCGCAATGGCGAAAGCAATGACTACTTCAAATTGGAAAAGCTGGCCGTGTGGGTGACGCCTGCGGCGTGCGAACCGGAGCCGGTACCCTTGTCCAGTTTGGGCAGTCGAGTCTGGTGCGACACCAATGGCAACGGCATCCAGGATGAGGGCGAGCCTGGTGTGGCTGGTGTCGCCGTCAAATTGCTTGACGCGCAAGGGCAACTGGTGGCCTCAACAACAACGGATGCACAAGGGGCATACCTGTTTGAAGGATTGAGTGCAGGCAGCTACCAGATTCAGGTGACAGCGCCTGTGGCGTATGGGGGGCTTACGCGAATGGATCAGGGCGGCGACGAACGTTTGGACTCTGATGTGGATGCAAGCACGGGCAGGTCGGCCACCATTGTGGTGGGCATCGGCGAACATGTGACGGGCTGGGATGCAGGGCTGAAACCGCCCATGAGTACGGTGGACCTGTGCTTTTCCGGGAACTCGTCGACGGATGGATCGGATGGCAACTCTCGTACCTTGACCGCAGGCGGTGTGACGGTCACGGCCACCGCATGGAGCCGTGACAAGAGCCGTGGAACCTGGACCAAGGCCTATGCCGGCTCCTACAGTGGTGGGTTGGGCGTGACGGACAGTTCGGAGGGCCGCGGAAGCGGTGTTTCGCACACGCTCGACAACAGCGGGCGCGACAACTTTCTCGTGTACCAGTTCTCCGAGGCTGTGGTCGTGGACAAGGCTTATCTGGGCTATGTCTACAACGACAGTGACGTCACCATATGGATCGGCAACCATGCGGGGCCGATCACCAGTATGAGCAATGCCACGCTGGCATCGCTGGGCTTTACCGAGGTGAACCTGGGAGGCTCATCGGCACGATGGGCCGACGTTAACGCGTCTGGCCTGGCGGGTAATGTGCTGGTGATTGCCGCGCGCGAAGGCGAGAGCAACGACTACGTGAAAGTGGAGCAGTTGCGGATTCAGGTCGCATCCCGATCAGTGACCCCCATTGTCATCGATCTCAATGGCGATGGCATCCAGACAACGGGCAGGGAGTCTTCCGCAGGCACATTCGATCTGTTGGGGTCTGGCGATGCGGTTCGCTCAGGTTGGATATCGGCTGAGGATGGTTTTCTGGCGCTGGATGCGAATGGCAACGGCCGTATCGACGACATCAGCGAATTGTTTGGGGGAATCACCCGCGGTGATGGGTTCGTAAGCTTGGCAGCCTTGGACAGCAATGGCGATGGATTGGTCGATGCACTGGATGAGCGATTTGGGGAGTTGCTTGTCTGGCAGGATGCCAATGGTGATCATCAGAGTCAGGAGACCGAGCTCCACGGATTGCAGTCGTTGGGCATTGAGAGTCTCGAAACGGGGTATCGCTCCACGGCGACATTAGACGCTTTCGGCAATCTGCTGGGAGAGACCGGCACCGCTCGCATGCGCGACGGTACGCTTGTCCAGATGAGCGATGTGTACTTTGCCGTCGACGGATCGGACTTGCTCAACCAAGGTATTGAGTTGCCAACGTTGGAGCAGTTGCTTGCACAGCCTGCGGCGGGTGAGGTACAGCCGGATATGCCTGTATCGCTGGTGGAGATCCAGTCCCAAGTAGACGGGCTCATACAGGCGATGGCGTCCGAGTCGTTCCAGACGGCAGGCGAGAGCACTCTCCCTGTTCACCTGACAGGCACGACAGTCCCGATGCTGGCGGAAAGTCTGGTCTGACCCTCGAACCGCACGCCGCTGCTGGGGATAGCGCTTCAGGGCGGCTCATTGCATCTCTTCGATATGAATGATTCAAAAAGCGGTGACAGCGCTGCAGGCGCTGTTTCGCCTGTCAATGGAGGCAGTCGCTTGGACACGGGCCTGGTTTGCCTGGTCATGATGGCCAGGCTTCACAACGTGGCCGCCGATCCCGAGCAACTGCGGCACGAGTTCGGGGGCGAGGGCCGGCCTTTGGATGCCAGTGCCCTGCTGCTGGCCGCAAAGAAGCTGGGCCTCAAGGCTCGCCTGATCGATGGGGATCCTGCTCGTTTGACGAAGTTGCCATTGCCTGCGGTGGCACTGATGGTGGGCGAAGAGGGCACCACCGAATTCTGCATCCTCGCGCGGGTGGAGGCATCCCCAAGTGGCGAAGTGAGCGTCCTGATCCAGTCGCCAGTTGTCGGCCGTCCTGAAAAGCTGTCGCTGGCGGCCTTCCAGTCCCGCTGGCGCGGACAGGTGGTGTTGTTCACCTCGCGTGCCTCGCTGGCGGGCGAGATGGCCCGCTTCGATTTCACCTGGTTCATTCCGGCCGTGGTGAAGTACCGCAAGCTGCTGCTGGAGGTTCTTGCGGTTAGCTTTGCGCTGCAGTTGTTCGCGCTGGTGACGCCGCTGTTCTTCCAGGTGGTGATGGACAAGGTGTTGGTGCACCGGGGTTACACCACGCTGGATGTGATCGGCATCGGTTTTCTGGTGGTGGTGATTTTTGAGGTGACGTTGTCGGCGCTGCGCAGTTATGTGTTTGCGCACACAACCAGCCGCATCGACGTGGAACTCGGCGCGCGGCTGTTCAGGCACCTGCTCGGCCTGCCGCTGGCCTATTTCCAGGCGCGGCGCGTGGGGGATTCGGTGGCGCGGGTCCGCGAACTGGAGAACATCCGCGCGTTCCTGACCGGCAACGCGCTGACGGTGGTGCTGGACCTGCTGTTCTCGGTGGTGTTCATCGCCGTCATGGCCTATTACAGCGGCTGGCTGACGCTGATCGTGCTGGTGTCGCTGCCTTGTTATGCCTTGATTTCGGGGTTCTTCACGCCGGTTCTCCGGGCGCGGTTGCACGAGAAGTTCAATCGCGGCGCGGAAAACCAGGCTTTTCTGGTGGAGACGATCAGTGGCATCGACACCGTCAAAAGCATGGCGGTGGAGCCTCAATGGACGCGTCGCTGGGACAATCAGTTGGCGGCCTATGTGTCGTCGAGTTTTCGCACGGCCACCGTCGGCACGTTGGCCAGCAGCGGCGTCACCCTGGTGTCGAAGCTGGTGACGGTGTGCACCCTGTATTTCGGGGCCCGGCTGGTCATCGAGGGGCGCCTCAGTGTGGGGCAACTGATCGCTTTCAACATGCTGGCGGGGCAGGTGGCGCAGCCGGTCACGCGTTTGGCCCAGTTGTGGACGGATTTCCAGCAAACCGGGATTTCGGTGCAGCGGCTGGGGGACATTCTCAATACACGCACCGAGGTGTCGGGGACGAAAAGCGCGCTGCCGCCGGTGGCGGGCAGGGTGTCGCTGGATCAGGTGGTTTTCCGTTACCGCCCCGACGGGCCGGAGATTCTCCGTGGCGTATCGCTGGAACTGCCACCGGGCGAGGTGCTGGGGGTGGTGGGGCGATCCGGGTCCGGTAAGAGCACGTTGACGAAGCTGGTGCAGCGCCTGTACGTGCCGGAGAAAGGCCGTGTGCTGGTCGATGGCGTGGATCTGGCCCTGGCCGACGCCAGTTCGCTGCGCAGGCAGATTGGCGTGGTGCTTCAGGAAAACGTGTTGTTCGCGCGCAGCGTGCGCGAAAACATCGCGCTGGCCGACCCTGGGGCACCGATGGAGCGGGTGATGCAGGCGGCCCGGATGGCGGGTGCACACGAATTTATCCTGGAGCTACCTGAGGGGTACGACACCTTGGTGGGCGAACACGGCTCCACCCTTTCGGGCGGGCAGCGGCAGCGCATTGCGATTGCTCGCGCCTTGATGAGCGATCCGCGCATCCTGATCTTTGATGAGGCTACCAGTGCGCTGGATTACGAGAGCGAGCGGGTGATCCAAGACAACATGCAGGCAATTTGCCAAGGGCGGACAGTGATCGTCGTCGCCCATCGGCTCTCAGCTGTTCGCCATGCCCATCGCATCGTGGTGATGGAGCGTGGGCAGATCATTGAAAGCGGCACGCATGCCGAGCTACTGCAGCAAGAGCAGGGGGCCTATGCCCAGCTCCATCGCTTGCAACAGGGGTGATTTCATGGGAGTGCGTATCCGACTTCAGGCCGCTCATGATTTGTTCAAGCGCTACACAGCGGTGTGGCGGCAGGCTTGGCAATTGCGGCGCGAGATGACGCCTGCTGAAAGGCTGGAGCACGAGGCGGCGTTCTTGCCGGCGGCGCTTGCGCTGCAGGAAACGCCGGTATCGCCTTTGCCCCGGGTGGCGATGTGGTTGCTGGTGATGTTTGCGCTGCTGGCGTTGCTGTGGTCGGTCTGGGGCCGCATCGACGTGGTGGCCACGGCACAAGGCAAATTCATCCCAAACGATCGGACGAAGGTGGTCCAGCCGTTCGAAACCGCGTCGGTCAAGCGGATCCATGTGGCCGATGGGCAGGCCGTGAAGGCCGGTGATTTGCTGGTGGAGCTGGACGGGGAAAGCGCGGGTGCCGATGTGGAGCGCCTGGGGCTGGAACTGGAGGCCGCGTTGCTGCAGGTCTCGCGCGGCGAGGCAATGCTGCAATGGCTTGATGGTCAGGCAGATGCCGTGTTGGCGCGGCCGCCGGAGGTGAGCGAGGCCGCGTACCTGGAAGGGCAGCGCCATTTCGCGGGGCAAGCGGGGGAGTACGCGGCCAAGCGCGCGCGAATCGCGGCTGAAGTGGCGCAACGCGAGGCCGAGCGGCAATCCACCCTGGCAGGGGTTCGCAAGCTGGAACAGACCTTGCCGATCGCGGACCAGCGAGCCCAGAACTACCGGAATCTGGTGGCAAAGAATTTCGTGTCCAAGCATGGCTATCTGGATCGGGAGCAGATTCGCATCGAGCAGCAGGCCGACCTGAACAGCCAACGCAGTCGCGTTCAGGAACTGGAGGCTGCCTTGCAGCAGGCCCGAACGCGCGGACAGGAGTTACAGGCGGAAACCCGGCGCCTGAGCCTGGACAGCATCGATGAAGGGCGGCAGCGCGCTGCGGCGTTGCGCCAGGAGTTCAGAAAGGCCACCGCGCGGCTGGGTTTGATGCGGTTGGTGGCACCAGTCGATGGCACCGTGCAGCAGTTGGCGATCCACACCGAGGGTGGTGTGGTCACGCCAGCCCAGGCGCTGATGGTGATCGTGCCGCACGGTGCGAACCTGGAGGTGGAGGCGTTTCTGGAAAACAAGGACATCGGGTTCGTGCACGAAGGGCAGGAAGCCGAAATCAAGGTGGAGACCTTCCCCTACACGAAACACGGCATGGCGCACGCCGTTGTGAAGTCGGTGTCGCGTGACGCGATCAACGATGAAAAGCGCGGGTTGGTGTATGTGACCCGTTTGCAACTGGTGCGATCCGATATCCGGGCCAATGACCGCTCTGTCGAGTTGGTGCCGGGTATGGCGGTGTCCGTCGAGATCAAAACGGGGTCGCGCCGTGTGATCGAGTATTTCCTGTCGCCACTGATCCGTGGCGCTCAGGAAAGCATGAGGGAGCGGTAATGGACGATGGTTTTCGCCGGGGCATCTCGGCGGTGGGGTTCGACCGGGTCGGACGATGGGGCGGCGTGCTGTGCCTGACGACCGCCTGCATGCTTTCTGGGGGATTTGCGCAGACACATGAAGGCGGAATCAGTCTGGCTTCTTCGCGGTCGCTGGGCAACTCGGCGGTGCCGATTCTGACGCTGGAACAAGCACTGGCGTTGGCCTTGAAAGGTGATGCCACCTATCTCTCTGCTGAGGCCGACTACCGGGTTTCCCGCGAGCGCTTGCCGCAGGCTCGCGCTGCGCTGCGGCCAAACGTCAGTCTCACTGGTGCACTGACCACGTCGGTATCTAGACCGGTAACACAGACTTGGTTGGATGAGCCGTTGGCATTGCAGAGCAGCACTCATACGGTCAGCTCAGGGGCGACCAGTACCAGCCAAACAGCCTCAAGTCGCACTTCGGGAGGCATGTCGGGCCGACTGCCGGTGACTTCGACCAGCGACACCACAGAGTCTTCGACGTTTCAGCGGACGCAGGACGAAACATCCAGTCAGAACGGCCAGGTCAGTGAATGGGAGCAGGTACACAAGCGGGTGAGAGGGACGTCAGCAGAGGTCGGTGTTTCACTGACATGGCCGATCTACCGGCCTGCGCTCTCGCGTGCGGTGGAACAGAGCGCATATCTGGGCGAGCAGGGCCATCTGGGGCTGGCTGCAGCGCGGCAGTCGGTGATCTTGCGTGTGGCCAAGGCCTACTTCGACATCGTGGCAGCCAAGTCGGTTCTTGATGCCTTGGTTGCACAAGAGGCGGCGCTGCGCCAGCAGGTGGATGTGGCAGAGCAGAGTTTCAGCGAGGGGGTGGTCACCATCGCTGACGTTCGCGAAGCCCAGGCGAATCTGGATCTTGTGTTGGCGCAAAAGGTGGTGCAACAGAACAACTGGTCGATCAAGCGTGCCGGCTTGCAGGCGATGGTTGGCCTGCCGGTGGCTGCGGTGCAGTCACTCAAGGACGCCGACGGCGCCATGGTTGGCGAGCTCGGGGCGATGGATCAATGGACCGGCCGAGCTGCCGATCAATCGTACGGAGTTCGGATCCAGCAGTTGGGACTGCTCGCGACCCGCAAGGAACTGGAGAAGCAAGAGGCCGTAGGCAAACCCACATTGGACTTCGTGGCCAATGCGGGCACAAGCCGCATCCGAGAGCGAAGCACGGGGCAGAGCGAAGCCAGCGAAACGTTTGCAGGTAGCACGGGGTCTCAATCTGAGACGCAAACGACGTCGGGGTCGCAAACCGAATCGCAATCGACCACCGATGGACAGTCTCAGACGGCATCGACCACGCAGGACTTGCGGGGCACGACCACATCGAGCAGCGAAGGCCATTCGGACAGCCGGACGTCGAGTTCACGACCGGCCAGTCTCGGGCGTTCAAGCAGCCGGCAATGGGACGCTTATGTCGGCATTCGTCTGAACGTTCCCTTGCTGGATGGTGGATTTGCGCAAAGCAAGATCAGGGAGGCCTTGGCCTTGCAGGACAAGCAGGAGGCCGAATTGCTGCGTGCCCGATCGGATGCTGTGCTGGATGCGCAGACGGCCTACATGGAAGTCAAGGGCTACCAGGCGGAGGTGCTGGCACTGAACGCGGCACAGGTTTCCGGGCTGGTTGCCCTGGAGGCCAATCAGTTGGGGTATGAGGTGGGCCTGAAGACAAATACCGACGTTCTCAACGCTCAGCAGCAGTTGTTTGCGGTCAGGCGCGACATCGTCAAAGCGCGGGTCAATGCGCTGGTTTCATGGCTGCGTCTCAAGGCAAGTGTCGGAGAGTTGGCAGAAGATGACATCGTGCTCGCGGGCAAGCATTTATCGAATTGATGTGCATGCAACGGCTATGAACCGCCCCGAAAATCGTGGCGGCTGGTTGATTTAAGTCAGGCCACCACCATGGAGGCTAATTGCCGGTAGTAGTTTGCCTCGGCCTCTGCAGGCGGTATGCATGGTGCACGAGCGTCGCTGACTGTGGTGCGCACCACCCTGCCACGGCGTATGCCCTGAAAACCCAGGCAGCCGCATCAGCCGCTCGACCGTGCAGCGGGCAATGGCGATGCCTTCGCGGTTGAGCTGCTTCCAGACCTTGCTGTTTCGACCGGCACGATGGTGTCGTCGACAACGGTTGATTTTCCTTTCCGCTGCTAGACTCAATGCTCTCTAGTCTGTTCACAAACGCATTGCTATTGACGGACCCGAGAGGCTATCCAATTCGTCAACGCAGCTCCTTCGGAGACTACTACCCTATGAATAATCGGCACCCCTTCGCCACCCTCGGCCTTAGCCTCGGTCTTTGCCTGCCCGCAGGCGTTTTCGCGGCCACCGTGTCCCCGGATGATGTCAAAGCTTTGCCCATCGGAACTTCCTTTGTGGGGATCCCCTCGGGGGAGTTTGTCAAGGGTACGCCCATCCCACAGAACAAAGGTAGCGAAGTCGAACTGCTGCGCACGGCCGACGGCTTCACGTACATCCATGCCAATGAAGGGCGTGGCGGCTCTGAGGCACAGAAGGTGGCGTGCAACAACATCACCCGGTCCGGCGGCAAGGGCAATGCGAACATCAATTGCGAACTGCCCGGTGGCAAGCAGATTCGTTTTGAGTGGCTGGATCTTGATAAGGTCAAGTACGAGTACTGGTTCAGCATGAAGGACAAAGCCGGACAGACGCAGAACAAGCCCGGGCAGGCGTCCGTCACGCTGGTCAAGAAGGAGCCGGTTCGCACGGGCAAAGTCATTCCGCCCGGTGTCTACACCGTGGACTTCGATGCCGAACTCAAGTGGGCTCCGGTCACCTACCTCCTGGAAGCCAACGGCAAATTTTTCGAACGGGGTGACAAGCTCCGTCAAGGCACGTGGCAGGAGATTGATGGAGATTTCTGTCACATCGACAGTGAAGTTCATTGCTACAAGCTGCTGCCGAGGGCTGCTGGCGACAAGGCATTCAAGCTTCAGTACAAGAGCGCCAACGGCAGCAACTCCTACGGCGCCACCTGGACACCGAACTGATCCTGTATTGGCGGGGCGGATTCCCGGATGCCAATGACACCGCCTGTCACATGACGGGCGGTGCCCCCGGGCAGATAGATTCCCAGTGCACCCTCCGCTGGCGAGCGACGGCCTCGAAAGAGCCATTGGCTGCAGCCTGTGCGGTCACTTTGTCCGCCGTCTCTGTTCCATGGGATCGGTGCCCTGGATCACACAGTTGGGAGCTGGTGAGCGTCGTCTCGTGACTGGCGGGCCTGTGCCAGCGTAACGTTGGGGCACTGCCCTAAAGGCATCAGCTTTTCTTTGCCCAGATAACGGTGCTTCCACCGCCACAGCTTGGACCCAATGGGGTTGACCAACAGACACAGGCCCGCTCCATCACGGAGTTTAGTGGGCTTGGGGCCGGGTTTGGTTTGTCGAATGGCCGTTTCAACCAGCGGTACGGCGGACTTTTCGGGGCGGGGGAGCACGATACCCCCAGGTCCCCGCCTCAGTACCCCCAAAAATACCCCCGCGCATGACTGGCTGTCAATGAACCAACGTGGACGATCCTGGAAAGAAAAAAGCCCGCTTCCTAGGGGATAACGGGCTTTTTTGTGTGTCTCTTGGACTCTGGTGGAGGTCCTTGGACTGATCTGTGGCGGAGAGGGCGGGATTCGAACCCGCGGTGGGGATTAGCCCACACACGCTTTCCAGGCGTGCGACTTAAACCGCTCATCCACCTCTCCGCGAAGCCTGCGATTGTAGCAGGCTTGCGGGCTGTTTCCGGGATCAGGCGCCGGCTTTGCCGGTGTTGACCATCTTCATGGCCGACGCAATGAGGGCGGAAACCTCGGTCATGTTGCCGGGCACGATGAGGGTGGTGGTTGCGTCGGCAGCCACTTTGCCGTAGGCGTCCACGGCACGCTCGGCCACTTTCAGCTGCACCGCCTGTTCGCCGCCAGGTTGCCGGATGGCGGCGGCGATGCGTTCGATCGCGCCGGCCGTGGCGTCGGCCACGGAGGTGATGGCAGCGGCCTCACCCTGCGCGTTGTTGATCTGGGCCTGTTTTTCGCCCTCCGACTTGGCGATGAAGGCCGCACGCGCGCCTTCGGCCAGGTTGATCTGTTCCTGGCGCTTGCCTTCGGAGGCGGCGATCAGGGCGCGCTTTTCGCGTTCGGCAGTGATCTGGGCCTGCATGGCGCGCAGGATTTCGGCCGGCGGGGTGAGGTCCTTGATCTCGTAGCGCAGCACTTTCACGCCCCAGTTGAGCGCGGCCTCGTCGATGGCCGACACCACGCTGGCGTTGATCATGTCGCGCTCTTCGAAGGTCTTGTCGAGTTCCAGCTTGCCGATGACCGAGCGCAGCGAGGTCTGCGCCAGCTGGGTCACGGCCATGATGTAGTTGGACGAGCCGTAGCTGGCCCGCATGGGGTCGGTCACCTGGAAGTACAGGATGCCGTCCACCTGCAGCTGGGTGTTGTCGCGTGTGATGCAGACCTGGCTGGGCACGTCCAGCGGGATTTCCTTGAGGCTGTGCTTGTAGGCCACCCTGTCGATGAAGGGCACCAGGATGTTCAGGCCCGGTGCCAGGGTGGCTTGGTACTTGCCCAGGCGCTCGACGACCCAGGCCGTCTGCTGCGGAACGACCTTGACGGCGCGGGTGATGAAGATGGCGGCTGCGACGAGCAGCAGGATGGCGATTTCCATGGATTCCTCTCTGGGTAGCGGGTTTCAGGCCTTGTCGACCAGCAGGCGGTTGCCCACAAGTTCGGCCACGCGGTAGTTGCCGGGCACGGGAGCCTGGCCGGGGCGCAGCATCACGCCCCACTGGGCTCCCCGGTATTTGACGCTGGCCGTGCCGTCCGGGTGCCATTGTTCGATGTGCACGATTTCGCCCACATCGAGGTTGACGCTGCGCAGGCTGCGCGGCGACGGATCGCCCGGGCGGCGCTTGCGAGCGAAGTACCCGCCGAGCACCGCGGCCAGACCGACGATGGCAGCGACCACGACCTGGCTGGTCTGGCCGGCACCGAGGTGGGCAGCGACGGCACCCGCCGCGGCACCGATGGCGAGCATGAGCAGGTAAAAGGTGCCGGTGAGCAGTTCCAGCACCACCAGCCCGCCCGCCAGCAGCCACCAGAGTGTTGAGTCGGCCATGGTTCCTCTCCTGTTTGAATGATGTTGTGAAGGCACGGCTGCGGGCCCGGTGCCCAGTCTGACGACATTCTGCAACGGATCGCTGCCGGTTCCTGCGCCGTGTCACGGGTTTTCCGTACACTTCGCGGCTTCCTTGGATCCCAATTTTGCGCGCGGCGACAGTGCCAGTTCGGAGAACGCCATGAAATTCCGCTTTCCCATCGTCATCATCGATGAGGACTTCCGCTCGGAGAACACCTCCGGCCTCGGCATCCGTGCGTTGGCGCAGGCCATCGAATCGGAAGGTTTTGAAGTGGTCGGCGTGACCAGCTACGGCGACCTGAGCCAGTTCGCCCAGCAGCAGAGCCGCGCCAGCGCGTTCATCCTGTCGATCGACGATGAGGAGTTCAGCCAGGGGCCGGACCTGGACCCGGCGGTGCTGAACCTGCGCACCTTCATCGAAGAAGTGCGGCGCAAGAATGCCGAGGTGCCGATCTACATCTACGGCGAGACCAAGACCAGCCGCCACCTGCCCAACGACATCCTGCGCGAGCTGCACGGCTTCATCCACATGTTCGAGGACACGCCGGAGTTCGTGGCGCGCCACATCATTCGGGAAGCCAAGAGCTACCTCGAAGGCATCCAGCCGCCGTTTTTCAAGGCGCTGCTCGACTACGCGGAAGACGGCTCCTACTCCTGGCACTGCCCGGGCCATTCGGGCGGTGTGGCCTTCCTCAAGAGCCCGGTGGGCCAGATGTTCCACCAGTTCTTCGGCGAGAACATGCTGCGCGCCGACGTCTGCAACGCGGTGGAGGAGCTGGGCCAACTGCTCGACCACAACGGCGCCATCGGCGCCAGCGAACGCAACGCGGCGCGCATCTTCAATGCCGACCACTGCTATTTCGTGACCAACGGCACCAGCACCAGCAACAAGATGGTCTGGCACCACACGGTGGCGCCAGGCGATGTGGTGGTGGTGGACCGCAACTGCCACAAGTCCATCTTGCACAGCATCATCATGACGGGCGCGGTGCCGGTGTTTCTCAAGCCCACGCGCAACCACTACGGCATCATCGGCCCGATCCCGCAGAGCGAATTCGAGATCGAGGCGATCCAGGCCAAGATCCGCGCGAACCCGCTGCTGGCCGGTGTTGACGCCGAGAAGGTCAAGCCGCGCATCCTGACGCTGACACAGTCCACCTACGACGGCGTGCTCTACAACACCGAAACCATCAAGCACATGCTCGACGGTTACGTGGAGAACCTGCACTTCGACGAGGCGTGGCTGCCGCACGCGGCGTTTCACCCGTTCTATGGCACCTACCACGCCATGGGCAAGAAGCGCGCGCGGCCGCAGCAGTCGGTGGTGTACGCCACGCAGTCGATCCACAAACTGCTGGCCGGCATCAGCCAGGCCAGCCATGTGCTGGTGCAGGACTCGCAGAACACCAAGCTGGACCGGCACCTGTTCAACGAGTCCTATCTGATGCACACCAGCACCAGCCCGCAGTACAGCATCATCGCGAGCTGCGACGTGGCCGCCGCCATGATGGAGCCGCCCGGCGGCACGGCGCTGGTGGAAGAAAGCATTGCCGAGGCGCTGGATTTCCGCCGCGCCATGCGCAAGGTGGAAGCCGAATTCGGCACCGGTGAATGGTGGTTCCAGGTCTGGGGCCCTGATGAACTGGCCGAAGAGGGCGTGGGGCAGGCCACCGACTGGGTGCTCAACCGCGGCAAGGACGACACCGCCACCGAGGAAGATTGGCACGGCTTCGGCGACATGGCGCCGGGGTTCAACATGCTGGACCCGATCAAGGCCACCATCGTCACGCCGGGCCTGAACCTCAAGGGCGACTTCGCGGCCACCGGTATCCCCGCCAGCATCGTGACCAAGTTCCTGGCCGAACACGGTGTGGTGGTGGAGAAGACGGGCCTGTACAGCTTCTTCATCATGTTCACCATCGGCATCACCAAGGGCCGCTGGAACACGCTGCTGACGGCGCTGCAGCAGTTCAAGGACGACTACGCCAAGAACCAGCCGATGTGGCGCATCATGCCGGAGTTCTGCGCCAAGCACCCGCGCTACGAGCGCATGGGCCTGCGCGATCTGTGCCAGCACGTGCACCAGCTCTACGCCAAGTACGACGTGGCCCGTCTGACCACCGACATGTACCTGAGCGACCTGACGCCAGCCATGAAGCCCAGCGACGCGTTTGCCCACATCGCCCATCGCACCACCGAGCGTGTGGCGATCGACGAGCTGGAAGGCCGGATCACCACGAGTCTGGTCACGCCGTACCCGCCGGGCATTCCGCTGCTGATTCCGGGCGAGGTGTTCAACAAGAAGATCGTCGACTACCTCAAGTTCAACCGCGAGTTCGCGCGCGAATGCCCGGGTTTCGAAACCGACATCCACGGCCTGGTGCAGGAAGTGGCGGCCGACGGCACCATTCGTTACTTTGCCGACTGTGTGAAAAAGGGGTAACCTGCTCCCGTACGGATTCACTCACCGACAAGGAGACCGGATGTTCCCTGAATACCGCGACCTGATCACCCAGATCAAGGGGCACGATCACCACTTCACCCGCTTGTTCGACAAGCACAACGCGCTGGATCAGGAGATCAAGAACAAGGAAGCCCACATCGAGCCGGGCACCCAGTTGGAGATCGAGCGGCTCAAGAAGGAAAAGCTGGCGATCAAGGACCAGATTTACCAGCACCTCAAGCAGGTCAGCGCGAACGCCTGACCGGGCTGCGCCTTCGGCGGTTCAACGGGCCGTTTCGGCGGCTTCAGGCTGGTAGTTGGGCCGCTCGCGGACAAAGCTGGCAAAACGCGGCAGGCCGCTGCCGTGCAGCCCGCGAAAGCGGTAAGTCACCCAGGTGCCGATGGCCGGCGGCTCGCGGCGCTGGGTATCGGTGAAGCCGCTGCCGAGGCGAAAGCGGCGTCCGTCCGGCGTGCGCACCAGCAGGGCGCCCATCTGCCCGGTGTATTTGCCCTGGCCGGGCAGGTGTTCCAGCACCTGCGCTTCGGCGTCGTCGTGCGTTTTCAGTTTGAGCAGGTCGTCGCTGCGCAAGCCTCGGTAGGGCGCATCGCCCCGGTGCAGCATCAGGCCCTCGGCCCCTTCGAGCACGGCCCGGTCGAGCCGGGCCATCAGGTCGGCTCGGTTGCGCACGCGGGTCTGCGGCACGGCTTCCAGCCAGGGCTGCCCGGCGCGGGCGATCAGCGTCTGGCTGTGCGCCAGGCGCTCGTCGAACACGCCGGGGTGGTCTGGCAGGTCGAACACCATGAATCGGATGCGGCGCCAGGCGTCATCGTCGGGCGTCTGCCGCCGCACAGTCGACAGCGCCCACTCGAACTGTCCGCGCCCAGCCCAGAGTTCGCCATCCATCGCCTCGGTGGGCCAGCCAGCGGTGAACCAGGCGGGTGCCTGGATCGCCTCGCCGCCACGGGTGATGAGCTGGCGGCCGTTCCAGTACCCACGCACGCCGTCGTATTTTTCGCTGACCCAGTAGGCGCTGATGTCGATGCTCGGGTGGTAAACGTTGGCCAGCATGAGGGCCGGCCGGGTGGGGGCGGTGCCGTCGGTGGCCTGGGCGTGACCAGGGGTCGAGAGCGTCAGGCTGGCCAGGCAGGCCAGCAGCAGGACCAGAGCACGGCGGCGGATCATCGGACCCTGCGCACCGTGCTCAGAGCACGCCTTCGCTGTCGCGGCTCATGCCGCCGGTCTGGCTGAAGCCGCCGTCCACGTAGGTGATTTCGGCCGTCACGCCCGAGGCCAGGTCCGACAGCAGAAACGCCGCCACGTTGCCCACTTCTTCGATGGTCACATTGCGCCGGATTGGCGAGGCGGCAGCGACCACCGCCAGCAACTTGCCGAAGTCCTTGATGCCGCTGGCGGCCAGGGTCTTGATCGGGCCGGCGCTGATGCCGTTGACACGCATGCCCCGTGGCCCGAGCGACTCCGCCAGGTAGCGCACCGACGCTTCAAGGCTGGCTTTGGCCAGGCCCATGGTGTTGTAGTACGGAATGGCCCGCATGGCGCCCAGGTAACTGAGTGTGAGCAGCGATGCGCGTTCATTCAGGTAGGGCAGGGCCGCCTTGGCCATCGCCGGGAAGCTGTAGGCGCTGATGCTGTGCGCTACCTGGAAGGCTTCGCGCGAGAGGCCCTCGAGAAAATCGCCCGCGATGGCTTCGCGCGGGGCAAAGCCGATGCTGTGCACAAACCCGTCGAACCGCGGCCAGACCTGACCGAGTTCGCTGAACAGCCGTTCGATCTGCGCATCGTCCGACACGTCGCACTCGAAAACCAGCGACGAATCGCATTCGGCCGCGAACTCGGTGATGCGGTCGCGGAAGCGTTCCCCCACGTAACTGAAAGCCAGCTCGGCCCCTTGCGCATGGCAGGCCTTGGCGATGCCGTAGGCGATGGAGCGGTTGGACAGCACGCCCGTGATCAGCAGTCTTTTTCCTTGAAGAAAGCCCATTGCGGAGGTTCCTCTGGTGATTTCGGCCAGAATTGTCGCATGCGATTTTTGTGTCTGAAGCGACCCTTGGCCCGCCTGGCAGCCCGTCTCCGGGCGCTGGCCGGCGTGGTGATCGCCGCAGGGGTCACCTGTGGCGCAGTCCCAGCACTGGCGGCGTCTGCCTATGCGCTCTGGGGGCAGCCCAAATACCCGCCGGGCTTTGCGCATTTCGATTACGTCAATCCCGACGCTCCCAAAGGCGGTGAACTGCGGCTGGTGAGCAATCTGCGGGTGTCGACCTTCGACAAATACAACCCGTTCACGCTGCGCGGGACGGCGCCGGCCTACCTGTCGTCGCTGATGTTCGACACGCTGCTGACTGGCTCGCTCGACGAAACCGGCTCGGGCTATGGCCTGCTGGCCGAAGACGTGGTGGTGGCGCCCGATCGCCTGTCGGCCACCTTCCGCCTGCGGCCGGAGGCGCGTTTCCACGATGGCCGGCCGGTGCTGGCCGCCGACGTGAAGCACAGCTACGACACGCTGATGGGCCCGCACACGTCGCCCGCCTACAAGACGCTGCTGGCCGATGTGGCCGGCATGGACGTGCTGGGCGATCGCACCGTGCGCTACCGCTTCCGCCTGCCCAACCGCGAGCTGCCGCTCATCGTGGGGGGGCTGCCGGTATTCAGCCGCGCCTGGGGCGCCGGCAAGCCGTTCGACCAGGTGGTGATGGACACGCCGATCGGCAGCGGCCCCTACAAAATCGGCACGGTGCGCTTCGGCAAGGACATCACCTATGTGCGCGATCCGAATTACTGGGCGCGCGATCTGCCGGTGCGCCGCGGCACCGCCAACTTCGACCGCATCACCGTCAAGATCTACAAGGACAACACGGCGCGCCTGGAAGCGCTCAAGGCCGGCGAGTTCGACCTGATGCGTTTTTTTTCAGCCGGTGACTGGGCCCGGCGCGTCAACGGCAAGCGCTTCGACACCGGTGAACTGGTCAAGGCCGAATTTCGCCACAGCCTGCCCACGGGCTTCCAGAGTTATGTGCTCAACACGCGGCGCCAGCCGCTGGACGACATCCGCGTGCGCGAGGCGCTGGGCCTGGCGATGGACTACGAGTGGATGAACCGCCAGATGTTCTACGGCGCCTACCAGCGCGTGCAGGGCCTGTTCGGCAACACCGCCTGTGCGGCGCAGGGCGCGCCGGACGCCGACCAGCTGGCGCTGCTGACACCGTGGAAGGCCCGGTTGCCCCCAGCGGTTTTCGGGCCAGCCTACCAGGCCCCCCGCACCGATGGAGACCGCTCCTTGCGCGACAACCTGCGCCAGGCGCAGGCCCTGCTGAAGTCGGCAGGCTGGCAGTACCGCGACGGCGCGCTGCGCGACGCCCAGGGCCAGCCGATGGTGCTGGAGTATCTGGACAGCGCCGAGACCGGTGCCCGCGTGGTCACCCCGTGGATCCGCAACCTGGAAAAGCTGGGGATTCGCCTGCGCTTTCGGCCCGTGGATTTCGCGCTGTACCAGGAGCGTCTGCGGAAATTCGACTTTGACATCATCTCCATCGCCTACGGTGGCACGCACAACCCCGGCGCGGAATACGCTGACCTGTTTGGCAGCCAGGCGGCCAGGACCGACGATTCGGGCAACTTCGCCGGCGTCAGCAGCCCCGCCGTGGACGCGCTGATCGCCCGCCTGGGCAGCGCATCGACCCAGCCCGATTTTCTGGCCGCCTGCCGAGCACTGGACCGCGTGATCTCGCACAGCCACGTGCTGATCCCGCAGTGGTCGGCCAGCACGCACCGCATGGTCTACAACGCCTGGCGGCTCGCGCATCCGGCGCAGATGCCGCCCTACGCCACGGGTGAGGACTGGGCCATCGACACCTGGTGGTCACGGTGACCACCCCCATCGCTTGCTCGCTGCGCGCAGCCACTCCGCCCCTCAAGGGGCAGCGCTGGCGGCCCGGTAAAGCCGGTTCCGCGGCGTTCTGGACGGCTTCCATTCGCGCCGGATCACCCCGCTTCGGCCTCTGAGATCGGTTACAAATTGACCATGTGGGTCTACATTCTCAAACGCCTGTTGCTTATGATCCCGACGCTGTTCGGGGTGTTGCTGCTGACTTTCGTGGTCATCCAGTTTGTGCCCGGCGGGCCGGTGGAGCAGTACCTGGCCGAAGCCCGTGCAGGCGCTGGCGGCGACAGCGGGGCCTTCAGCTACCGGGGCGGGCAAGGCGTCGACCCGAAGCGGCTTGACGAGATCAAGGCTTTGTACGGCTTCGACAAGCCCGCCACCCAGCGCTTCTGGGAGATGCTGGGCCGTTTTGCGCGCTTCGATCTGGGCACCAGCTTCATGCACAACAAGTCGGTGAGTGAGCTCATTGCCGAAAAGCTGCCGGTGTCCATCAGCCTGGGGCTTTGGACCTTTCTCATCAGCTACGGCGTGGCCGTACCGCTGGGGGTGGCCAAGGCGGTGCGCGCCGGTTCGCGCTTCGATCTGGTGACCACGCTGCTGGTGCTGGTGGGCTACGCCATCCCGGGCTTTGTGCTGGGGGTGGCGCTGCTGGTGATCTTCGGCGGGCAGTTGCAATGGTTTCCGCTGCGCGGCCTGACCTCGGCCAACTGGGACGAGCTGAGTTGGGGCGCCCGCGTCGTGGACTACCTCTGGCACATCACGCTGCCGATCACCGCCATGGTGCTGGGCAGTTTCGCCGTCACGGCCATGCTGACCAAGAATGCCTTTCTGGAAGAAATCCGCAAGCAGTACGTGATGACCGCGCGTGCCAAGGGCCTGAGCGAGCGCAGCGTGCTGTGGAAGCACGTCATGCGCAACGCGCTGATCCCCATCGTCACCGGGTTCCCGGCCGCCTTCGTGGGGGCGTTCTTCACCGGCTCGCTGCTGATCGAAACGCTGTTTTCGCTCGATGGCCTCGGCCTGCTGAGCTACGAAAGTGTGATCCGGCGCGATTACCCGGTGGTGCTGGGCACGCTGTTCCTGTTCACGCTGATCGGGCTGGTGACCAAGCTGGTGTCCGACCTGTGCTACGTCTGGGTCGATCCCCGGGTCAAATTCGATTGAGCGCCGACGGGCCATGACGACCACATCCCTTTCACCTTCGCGCCGGGCCTGGCAGCGCTTTCGCCGCAACCGCCTGGGGTATGGGAGCTTGCTGCTGTTCTGTGCGCTCGTGATGCTCAGCCTGATGGCCGAGCTGATCTCGAACGACCGCCCGCTGCTGGTGCGCTACGAAGGCCAGCTCTACGTGCCGCTGGTCCAGGATTACCCCGAGACCGTGTTCGGTGGCGACTTCGACACGCCCACCGACTACCTGGACCCCTTCATCCGTGCGCAACTGGCCAAAGACGGCAACTGGGCGGTCTACGCGCCCAACCCCTACGGGCCGAACACCTTGAACTACTTTGCCAAGGCACCGAACCCGTCGGCGCCGACCGCCGACAACTGGTTCGGCACCGACGACCGCGGGCGCGATCTGCTGGCGCAACTGATCTACGGCTTTCGCGTCAGCGTGCTGTTCGCGCACGCGCTCACCGCCATCGGCACCGTGCTGGGCATCGTGACGGGCGCCATCCAGGGTTTTTTCGGCGGCAAGACCGATTTGGCGTTCCAGCGCTTCATCGAAATCTGGGGCTCCATGCCCGAGCTGTACCTGCTGATCATCTTCTCGGCCGTGTTCGCGCCCAGCGTGGGCCTGTTGCTGGTGCTGCTCAGCCTGTTCGGCTGGATGGGCCTGTCCGACTACGTGCGGGCCGAATTCCTGCGCAACCGGCAGCTCGATTACGTGCGCGCCGCGAGGGCCATGGGGCTGAGCAACGGGCAGATCATCTGGCGCCACGTGCTGCCCAACAGCCTGACGCCGGTGGTCACCTTCCTGCCGTTCCGCATGAGCGCGGCCATTCTGGCGCTCACCTCGCTGGATTTCCTCGGGCTGGGGGTGCCACCGGGCACGCCCTCGCTGGGCGAGTTGCTGAGCCAGGGCAAGAACAACATCGACGCCTGGTGGATCTCGCTGTCCACCTTCGGCGTGCTGGTGCTCACGCTGCTGCTGCTGACCTTCATGGGCGATGCGCTGCGCGATGCGCTCGACCCGCGCAAGCAGGACTGACCAAATGACAGAGACAGCCGTTTCCCCTTTGCTCCAGGTGCGCGATCTGCGCGTGGCCTTTCGGGGCCGTCCGGTGGTGCACGGCATCGGTTTCGACCTGCATGCGGGGGAAAAGCTCGCGCTGGTCGGTGAATCCGGTTCCGGCAAGACGGTCAGCGCCCTGAGCCTGTTGCGGCTGGTGCAGGGCGCGACCGTGCAGGGGCAGGCGCTGCTGGACGGTCGCGACCTGCTGACGCTGAACGAGCGCGCGCTGCGTGGCGTGCGTGGCGGCGACATCGCCGTGGTGTTCCAGGAGCCCATGACCGCCCTCAACCCGCTGTATGCGGTGGGCGACCAGATTGCTGAAGTGCTGCAACTCAAGCGTGGTCTCACGGGTGCCCAGGCAACTGCGGCCACGGTGGAGTTGCTGGCGTCCACCGGCATTCCAGAGCCGGCGCGGCGGGCCCGCGCCTTCCCGCACCAGCTCAGCGGCGGCCAGCGCCAGCGCGCCGTGATCGCCATGGCACTGGCCAGCCAGCCCCGGCTGCTGCTGGCCGACGAGCCCACCACGGCGCTGGACGTGTCCTTGCGCGGCCAGATCCTGGATTTGCTGTCCGATCTGCAACGCCAGCACGGTATGGCCGTGCTGCTCATCACGCACGATCTCAACCTGGTGCGCCGCTTCGCGGATCGCGTGGCGGTGATGGAAAAGGGGCATCTGGTGGAGCAGGGCGCGGTGGCCGAGGTGTTTGCCAGGCCGCAACACGCCTACACCCGGCAATTGCTGGACAGCCGACCGGTGCGCAACGTCTGCGAAGACCCGGTGCCAGCCGATGCCCGGCCGGTGCTGCAGGCGCAAGGCCTGACCGTGCATTACCCCGTGCCGCAGCCCGGCCTGGCGGGCTGGTTCCGCGCCGGGCGTTTCACCGCCGTGAAAGGGGTCGATCTGGCCGTCCCGCCGGGGCGCACGCTGGGCGTGGTGGGTGAGTCCGGCTCCGGAAAATCCACCCTGGCGCTGGCCACGCTGGGCCTGCAGGCTTGCGAGGGTCAGCTGCAGGTTGTCGGGCAGGACTGGCAGGCAGCCGCCCGGGCCGGGCAGTTGCGTGCGTTGCGCCGGCAGGTGCAGGTGGTTTTCCAGGATCCGTTTTCTTCGCTCTCGCCGCGCATGACCGTGGAGCAGATCGTGGGGGAGGGCCTGGGCATCCACGAACCGGGGCTGGATGCTGGCCAGCGCCGCGAACGCGTGCTGGCCGCCCTGGCCGATGTGGGTCTCGCACCGACCGCCGATGGGGGCGCCGACTGGTTGCAGCGCTATCCCCACGAGTTTTCGGGCGGGCAGCGTCAGCGCCTGGCCATCGCGCGGGCACTGGTGGTGCAGCCCTCGCTGCTGGTGCTGGACGAGCCCACCAGCGCGCTGGACGTGACCGTGCAGCGCCAGGTACTGGCCTTGCTGCAGCGCCTGCAGCGCGAACGCGGCCTGAGCTACCTGCTCATCACCCACGACATCGACGTGATCCGGGCCATGGCGCACGAGGTGGTGGTCATGAAGGACGGCCAGGTGGTGGAGCGGGGTGAGTGCAGGGCCTTGCTGCGCGCGCCACAGCACCCCTACACGCAAACACTGGTACAGGCTGCCGCCTGAGTCGGTTATTTTTCGGGTTGATTTTCGTCAATCCCCCATGCTGGCACACCGTCTATAAACCCGGGTTCCGTGCCGGCATGCGGCTTTTTCGCCTGCTACCGATGGCCATGACTTCCGCTTCCGCCCTTTCGTCCCAAACACCCGGCCCCATTCCTGTGGGCCTGCACTCGCCCTGGCGCTGGCTGGCGCTGGGTTGGGCCGACTTTCGCCGCAACCCCTTGCCCGGCCTCGTGCACGGCGCGCTGCTGGCGGCTTTTGGCTGGCTGTTGCTCTGGGCGGTCCATGACCGCTTCTGGCTCCTGGCGGGCGCGTTCTCGGGCTTTCTCATCGTGGCACCGATTCTGGCCACCGGGCTTTACCACGTGAGCCGGGCTGCTGGTGCGGGCCGGCGAGCCGGGCTGGGCGAGGTGGCCGGGCTGTGGCGCTCGGGCGACGGTCGCCTGGTGCGGTTCGGGCTGTTGCTCGGGCTGGCCGGCACGGGCTGGGTGCTCACCTCGGCCGGCCTGATCACGCTCTGGTCGGCCGAACCCATCCGGCAGCCGGTCGATTTCCTGCGCCATGTGGTGCTGGCGCGCGAACTGGGCCTGTTCGAAGTCTGGCTGCTGCTGGGCGCCTTGCTGGCCGCACCGGTGTTCGCCTCCAGTGTGGTGGCCATTCCGATGCTGGTGGACACCAGTGTGCCGGTCAGCATGGCCGTGGCCGAGAGCTGGCGCGCGGTGGCCGATCATCCCGTGCCCATGGTGCTGTGGGCTGTCATGATCGCCCTTCTGATCGGCCTGGGCATGGTCACGGCCCTGCTGGGCCTGGTGGTGCTGGTGCCCGTGATTGCGCACGCCAGCTGGCACGCCTACTGCGATCTCACACGCCGCCCGGCCAGCGGCCATGTCACCCAGTCGGCGCCCGCCTGAGCTGCCGCCATCCCGAACCCATGGAAAACACGATTTTTGGCTACACAGAGGGGCAGATTGCCCAGTTCGGCCTGACTTTTGGTGTCGGTGCCTTCATTCTCTACATGCTGTTCATCGTGTTGAACCTGGCGCTGGAGGCCAAGGCGGGCAAGTTCGGCACCTTCATCCTGTTTCTGGTGTTGTCGCTGGGCATGCTGGGCTTCATCGCCAAAAACGTGATTCAGTGGATCCTGGGTATCTGATAAAGCAATTGGCTTGCCAGTGCGTTGCCGAACAGGTTACAATACGAGCTTCACGACCAAATGGGCGGGTTACTACCGGCCCATTTTTTTTGGTCGCACGTTTTTCACCTTTTTGGGGCGCCCGTTTCGGGGGCCTTGTTGCATTCTCAACCACATTCAAGGCGCTTCACGAACCGATGGCCTGGCAAGAAACCGTTGCGCAAACCGTGGCCGGACTCGGCTTCGATCTGGTGGACCTCGAACGTTCTGCCGGTGGCTTGCTGCGGGTGACCATCGACTTGCCCTGGGAGCCGCCGGCCGAGGGGCAGGCCGCCAGCGTGGAGCAGTTTGTGACGGTGGAGGATTGCGAGACCGTGACCCGGCAACTGCAGTATCTGCTGGAAGTGGAAAACGTGGATTACCGGCGACTGGAAGTCGGCTCACCAGGCATCGACCGCCCGCTGCGACACCAGAACGACTTCCTGCGCTTCACCGGCCAGGTGATTGACATCACCCTGAAGGCGCCGATCGGCGCCACCGGTACGGAGGTGGCGGCCAACCGCAAAAAATTCCGCGGCACGCTCGAGCGCGCCGACGAGGAGGGCCAGTGGCGCATCGTCTGGAGCGATGAGCCGCCGGTCAAGCCGGGTCAGCGCGTGAGCAAGAAGCGGGTGCAGGCCCCGTTGCAGGCGCTGACCTTCCGTCTGGACGAATTGCAGCAGGCGCGTCTGGCGCCGCTGGTGAGCTTCAAGGGGCGGGGCGCCGCAGGCGCCTGAGCCCCGAGTGGACCCGGGAGGGTTGGCTGGGCCAGAACCTCCGATACCCGATTTGACGTACCTGGAAAAAGAAAACTGGAAAGGTGGGCGAGTGAAATGAATCGCGAAATGTTGATGCTGATCGATGCCATCTCGCGCGAAAAGAACGTCGAGCGCGACGTGGTGCTGGGCGCCGTGGAGCAGGCGCTGGCCTCGGCCACCAAGAAGCTGTACAAGGGCGAAGTGGACATCCGCGTGGCCATGGACCCGGATTCCGGCGCCTACGAAACCTTCCGTCGCTGGCTGGTGGTGCCCGACGAGGCGGGGCTGCAGAACCCCGATGCCGAAGAACTGCTGACCGATGCGCGCGACGAGATCGCGGATATCGAGGTGGGCGACTACATCGAAAAACCGGTCGAAAGCGTGCCGATCGGCCGCATTGGCGCCATGGCCGCCAAGCAGGTGATCCTGCAGAAGATCCGCGACGCCGAGCGCGAAATGCTGCTCAACGACTTCATGAGCCGTGGCGACAAGATCTTCGTGGGCACGGTCAAGCGCCTGGACAAGGGCGACCTGATCGTCGAAAGCGGCCGCGTGGAAGGGCGCCTGAAGCGCTCGGAAATGATTCCGAAGGAAAACTTCCGCACCGGCGACCGCGTGCGCGCCATGATCATGGAGGTGGACCTGACGCTGCGCGGCGCGCCCATCCTGCTGTCGCGCTCCGCGCCGGCCTTCATGATCGAGCTGTTCCGCCAGGAAGTGCCCGAGATCGAGCAGGGCCTGCTCGAAATGAAAGCCTGCGCCCGTGACGCAGGCTCGCGCGCCAAGATCGCCGTGCTCTCGAACGACAAGCGCATCGACCCCATCGGCACCTGCGTCGGTGTGCGGGGTTCGCGCGTCAACGCCGTCACCAACGAACTGGCTGGCGAACGCGTGGACATCGTGCTGTGGTCTGACGATCCGGCCCAGTTTGTGATCGGTGCGCTGGCACCGGCCAACGTGCAGTCGATCGTGGTCGATGAAGAGAAGCACGCCATGGATGTGGTGGTGGACGAGGAAAACCTCGCCATCGCCATCGGCCGCGGTGGTCAGAACGTGCGCCTGGCGTCGGAGCTGACCGGCTGGCGCATCAACATCATGACCGCCGACGAATCGGCCCAGAAGCAGGCCGAGGAAGCCGACGGCATCCGCAAGGTGTTCATGGCCAAGCTGGACGTGGACCAGGAAATCGCCGACATCCTGATCGAGGAAGGGTTCACCAGCCTCGAAGAGGTGGCCTATGTGCCGCTGCAGGAAATGCTGGAAATCGAATCCTTCGACGAAGACACGGTCAACGAGCTGCGCGCCCGCGCCAAGGATGTGCTCCTGACGATGGAAATCGCCAAGGAAGAAAGCGTGGAAGAGGTGTCGCAGAACCTGCGAGACCTCGATGGGATCACGCCCGAGCTGATCGCCAAACTGGCGGACGGTGGCGTGCACACGCGCGACGAACTGGCCGACCTGGCCACCGACGAATTGACTGACATCACCGGTCAAACCCCCGAAGAAGCCACGGCCCTGATCATGAAGGCCCGCGCGCACTGGTTCAGCGGCGACGAAACGCCGGCATCGCACTGAACCCAGGAGGAACGAGCGGAGAACCCCACCTATGACAAGTACCACCGTCGCTGAACTCGCTGCCGAACTGAATCGCCCCACCAACCTGCTGCTGGAACAACTGGCTGCGGCAGGCGTGACCAAGGGCTCGGGCGGCGACACCGTCACTGAAGCCGACAAGCAATCTTTGCTGCAACACCTCAAGGCCGCGCATGGCACTGCCGGGGGCGAGCGCAAGAAGATCACGCTGGTCAAGAAGTCCACGACCGAAATCAAGCAGGCCGATGCCACCGGGCGCGCCCGCACGATCCAGGTCGAGGTTCGCAAGAAGCGCACCTTCATCAAGCGCGACGACGAGCCGTCCGCACCGGCTGAGGCATCCGCACCCGTGGCGGCAGCGCCGGCGGTACCCGTGATCGACGAGGCCGAACTGGCACGCCGGGAAGAGGAAGCCAGCCGCCAGGCCGAACTGCTGCGCCGTCAGGAAGAAGAGCTGGCGCGCAAACGCCAGGAGCGCGAAGCGGAAGAAGCCCGTCAGGCCGAACTGGCCCGCCAGGCTGCCGAAGCAGAGGCTGCGGCCCAGGAAAAGGCCCGCCAGGCCCAGGCCGCCGAACAGGTTGCCAGCAAGGCCGCGCCTGCTTCCGAATCGGATCAGGCCGAGGCCCAAGCCCGCCAGAAGGCGCAGGAAGAAGCCCGTGCCCAGGCTGCCAAGGCCCAGGCAGACCAGGCCGCCGAAGCGAAGCGCCTGGAAGAGCAGCGCGCCGCCGAACTGCTGGAGCGCCGCCGCAAGGCCGAGGCCGAAGCGGCCAACATCCGCGCGATGATGGCTGCCCCGGCACGCACGCTGGTGGCCAAGAAGCCGGAGCCGCCGCCTGAAGCCAAGGCCGGCATCAAGGGCACGTTGCACAAGCCCGCCGGTACGCCGGGCGCGGCCAAGCCGGCCGGTGCGACCGCTGGCGCGGCCGCCGGTGCAGGTGGCAAGAAGGAAGTCAAGTCGGAGAACCTGTCTTCGACCTGGAAAGACGACGCTGCCAAGAAGAAGGAAATCAAGACCCGGGGCGACACCTCGTCGGGCCGGGGCAACTGGCGCTCGGGTCCGCGCGGCGGGCGCAAGGGCGACCGCGACAGCCGCGACCAGTCGTCCTTCGCAGCACCGACCGAGTTCAAGCAGCTGGAAATCCACGTGCCCGAAACCATCACCGTGGCCGAGCTGGCGCACAAGATGGCGCTGAAGTCGTCCGAGGTGATCAAGCACCTGATGAAGCTGGGCCAGATGGTCACCATCAACCAGCCGCTGGACCAGGACACGGCCATGATCGTGGTCGAAGAACTGGGCCACAAGGCGGTGCAGGCGGCGCTGGACGATCCGGAGGCTTTCACCGAAGAGGAAATGGCGCACCACGATGCCGATCAGGCGCCGCGCGCGCCGGTTGTCACCGTCATGGGCCACGTCGACCACGGCAAGACCTCGCTGCTGGACTACATCCGCCGCGCCAAGGTGGCGGCGGGCGAAGCTGGCGGCATCACGCAGCACATCGGCGCCTACCACGTCGACACGCCGCGGGGCATGGTCACTTTCCTCGACACCCCGGGTCACGAGGCCTTCACGGCCATGCGGGCTCGCGGTGCGCAGGCGACCGACATCGTGATTCTGGTCTGCGCCGCCGATGACGGTGTGATGCCGCAGACCAAGGAAGCGGTCAAGCACGCCAAGGCGGCAGGGGTGCCCATCGTGGTGGCCATGACCAAGGCCGACAAGCCGGACGCCAACGTCGAACGCGTGAAGGCCGAGCTGGTGGCCGAAGAAGTCGTGCCCGAAGAGTTCGGTGGCGATTCGCCCTTCATCGCCGTGTCGTCCAAGACGGGCATGGGCATCGACGATCTGCTGGAGCAGGTGCTGCTGCAGGCCGAGGTGCTGGAGCTCAAGGCGCCGGTCGATGCCATGGCCAAGGGCCTGGTGATCGAAGCACGTCTGGACAAGGGCCGTGGCGCCGTGGCCACCGTGCTGGTGCAGTCCGGCACGCTCAAGGTGGGCGATGTGGTGCTGGCAGGCCAGACCTCTGGCCGCGTGCGCGCCATGCTCGACGAGAACGGCAAGCCGGCCAAGGAAGCCGGCCCGTCGATCCCGGTGGAAATCCAGGGCTTGGCCGAGGTGCCGCAGGCGGGCGACGAATTCATGGTCATGGCCGATGAGCGCCGGGCCCGTGAAATCGCCACCTACCGCGCCGGCAAGTTCCGCAACACCAAGCTGGCCAAGCAGCAGGCCGCCAAGCTGGAGAACATGTTCTCCGACATGTCGGCGGGCGAGGTCAAGACCCTGCCCATCATCGTCAAGGCCGACGTGCAGGGTTCGCAGGAAGCGCTCTCGACGTCGCTGCTCAAGCTCTCCACCGAAGAGGTGCGGGTGCAACTGGTGTATGCCGGTGTGGGCGGCATCAGCGAGTCCGACGTCAACCTGGCTATCGCTTCCGGCGCCATCGTGATCGGCTTCAACGTGCGGGCCGAAGCCGGCGCGCGCAAGCTGGCCGAGGGCAACGATGTCGACATCCACTACTACAACATCATCTACGACGCCGTGGACGAGTTGAAGGCGGCGATGTCGGGCATGCTGGCGCCCGAAAAGCGCGAGGAAGACATCGGCACGGCCGAGATCCGCACCGTGTTCGTGGCCTCGAAGATCGGGACCGTGGCCGGCTGTATGGTCACCTCGGGCTTCGTCACCCGCAGCGCGCATTTCCGCCTGCTGCGCGAGAACGTGGTCATCTACACGGGCGAACTCGAATCGCTCAAGCGTATGAAGGACGATGTCCGCGAAGTGCGCGAAGGCTTCGAGTGCGGTATCAAGCTCAAGAACTACAACGACATCAAGGAAGGTGATCAGCTGGAGTTCTTCGAGGTCAAGGAAATCGCCCGGACGCTGTAAACCATGGCGAAGAAGTCCTCCGTTCCCAACCGCGGGTTCCGCGTGGCCGACCAGATCCAGCGCGATCTGGCCGAGCTGATCGCGCGCGAACTCAAGGACCCGCGGGTGGGTATGGTCACCATCAACGCGGTCGAGGTCACCCCCGACTACGCGCACGCCAAGGTGTTCTTCAGCCTGCTGACCGGCAACCCGGAAGAGACGGCCGACGGCCTGAACGCGGCCGCAGGCTTTCTGCGCAGTGGCCTGTTCAAGCGCCTGCACATCCACACCGTGCCGACGCTGCATTTCGTGTTCGACCGCACCACCGAGCGTGCGGCCGACATGAACGCCCTGATCGCCAAGGCCGTGGCCTCCCGTTCCAAGGACGAGGACTGAGATGACGGCTGCTCCTCGTGCACGGGTGCAGCGTCGCCCCGTGCACGGGGTTCTGCTGCTCGACAAACCGCTGGGCTTCTCCAGCAACCAGGCTTTGCAAAAGGCCAAGTGGTTGCTGCGCGCCGAAAAAGCCGGTCACACCGGTACGCTCGATCCACTCGCCACCGGGGTGTTGCCGCTGTGTTTTGGCGCTGCCACCAAGTTCAGCCAGCTGCATCTGGATGCCGACAAGACCTACGAAACCGTCGTCCGCCTGGGCGTGCGCACCAGCACGGCAGACGCCGAGGGCGAAGTGGTTCAGACGCGGCCGGTGACCTGCACGGTCGGGCAGGTGGTCGAGGTGCTGGACCGTTTCACCGGACCGATCGAGCAGGTTCCTCCGATGCACAGCGCGCTCAAGAAGGACGGCAAGGCCCTCTACGAATACGCCAGAGAGGGCGAAACGGTCGAGCGCGCGCCGCGCCGCGTGACCATCCACGACCTGGAACTGCTGGACATGCAGTTGCAGGGTGATGCCCCCAGCCTGCGCCTGCGCGTGCGCTGCTCCAAGGGCACCTACATCCGCACGCTCGGAGAAGACATGGGCGAGGCCCTGGGCTGCGGTGGCCATCTCACGATGCTGCGCCGCGTGCAGACGGGCCCTTTCAGCACCGAGCAGTGCCTCACGGTCGAGGCGCTGGAGGCGATGTCCGAAGCCGAGCGCCTGCAGCGGCTGCTGCCGGTGCAATCCTTGCTTGCCGATCACACGGGCGTCACGCTCGATGCCGACAATGCCGGGCGTTTTCTCAGCGGCATGCGCCGCCGGGGTGCCTGGCCCGATGCGCCGCATGTGGCCGTGTACGGCCCGCCGGCCGATTCCACCCGTCCGGGCGCGGTGCTGCTGGGCAGCGCCCACACCCAGGCCGGCGAACTCATCCCGGGGCGGCTGCTGAGCCCCACCGAAATACAGCAAATCCTGGAACCTGCAACATGAGCAAACAGATCCGCAACATCGCCATCATCGCCCACGTCGACCATGGCAAAACCACCATGGTGGACCAACTGCTGCGCCAGTCGGGCACCTTCGCCGACCACGAAAAAGTCGTGGACACGGTGATGGACAACAACGCCATCGAACGCGAACGGGGCATCACCATCCTGGCCAAGAACTGCGCCGTGAGCTGGCAGGGCACGCACATCAACATCGTCGACACCCCGGGGCACGCGGACTTCGGTGGTGAAGTGGAGCGCGCGCTGTCGATGGTTGATGGCGTGGTGCTGCTGATCGATGCGCAGGAAGGTCCGATGCCGCAGACGCGCTTCGTGACCAAGAAGGCGCTGGCGCTGGGTCTCAAGCCCATTGTGGTGGTCAACAAGGTCGACAAGCCCGGCGCCAACCCCGACAAGGTGATCAACGCCGCCTTCGACCTGTTCGACAAACTCGGGGCGACCGACGAACAGCTCGATTTCCCCGTGGTGTACGCCTCGGGCATCAACGGCTGGTCGTCGCTGGAAGAGGGCGAACCGGGTGAGCAGTGGGGCCCGGACATGTCGGCGCTGTTCGACACGGTGCTCAAGCACGTGCCGCCAAACACCGGGGACGCTTCCGCTCCGTTGCAGCTGCAGATCTCCGCGCTGGACTACAACAGCTTCGTGGGCCGCATCGGTGTCGGCCGCATCAGCGCCGGCACGATCAAGCCGGCGATGGACGTGCTGGTGATGGAAGGCCCGGACGGCAAGCAGTTCAAGGGCCGTGTCAACCAGGTGCTGACCTTCCAGGGCCTGGACCGCATCCAGGTGCAAGCGGCTGGCCCCGGCGACATCGTGCTGATCAACGGCATTGAGGACGTCGGTATCGGCGTGACCCTGACCGACCCGGCCAACCCGAGCCCGCTGCCCATGCTGAAGGTGGACGAGCCCACGCTGACCATGAACTTTTGCGTGAACACCTCGCCGCTGGCGGGGCGCGAAGGCAAGTTCGTGACCAGCCGCCAGATCTGGGACCGCCTGCAGAAGGAACTGCAGCACAACGTGGCCCTGCGCGTGAAGGAAACCGACGAGGACGGCATTTTCGAAGTGTCGGGCCGCGGTGAACTGCACCTGACCATCCTGCTGGAAAACATGCGCCGCGAAGGCTACGAGCTGGCGGTGTCGAAGCCGCGCGTGGTGTTCAAGGACATCGACGGCGTCAAGTGCGAGCCGATCGAGCTGGTCACCGCCGACATCGAAGAAGGCCACCAGGGTGGTGTGATGCAGGCCCTGGGTGAACGCAAGGGCGAACTGGTCAACATGGAACCCGATGGTCGCGGCCGTGTGCGCCTGGAGTACCGCATTCCGGCCCGGGGCCTGATCGGTTTCTCGAACGAGTTCCTGAACCTGACGCGCGGTTCCGGCCTGATCGCCAACATCTTCGACGGCTACGAGCCGCACAAAGGCGAGATCGGCGGGCGCAAGAACGGCGTGCTGATCTCCATGGACGACGGTGAAATCTTCACCTATGCCCTGGGCAAGCTGGACGACCGCGGCCGCATGTTCGTCAAGGCCGGTGACCCGGTGTACGAAGGCATGATCGTCGGTATCCACAGCCGCGAGAACGACCTGGTGGTCAATGCCACCCGCACCAAGCAGCTGACCAACTTCCGCGTCAGCGGCAAGGAAGACACCATCAAGATCACGCCCCCCATCGAGCTGACGCTCGAATACGGCGTGGAATTCATCGATGACGACGAACTGGTCGAGATCACGCCCAAGAGTGTGCGGCTGCGCAAGCGTCACCTGAAGGAACACGACCGCAAGCGCGCCTCCAAGGAGGCTTGACCCGCGGGCGCCCGCCGCGCAGCTCACCATGCCGTTTCAACTGCTCAGCCGCCTGACGCACACCCAGGCGGTCTTTCTCATGGTGGCGGTGACCCTGATGTGGTCGATCGCCGGGGTGGTGGCACGGCAACTCGAAAGTGCGGCGCGTTTCGAGGTGACTTTCTGGCGCAGTGTCTTCACCGCGCTCTCGTTGCTGGTGATCCTGCCCTGGTGGCGAGCCGCCGACCGCGCGGCTGGCCTGCTACCGGATGACCCGGCATCGGGGCGCTTGCAGCGCCTGTGGGGCGTGCAGCCTGGTGCGCGGGCTTTCTGGATTTCCGGTGTCTGCTGGAGCGTGATGTTCACCGCCTTCATGCTGGCGCTGACCTTCACCAGCGTCGCCAACGTGCTGGTGATCATGGCAGCCGCGCCGCTGCTGACGGCACTCGTGGCTCGCTTTGCCATCGGCCAGTCGCTGCCCTGGCGCACCTGGGGCGCCATCGTGGCCGCCGGTCTGGGCATTGTCTACATGTACGGCGCACAGTGGCTGGGCGCGCTGCGGGACGACAGCGTGAGCGCCTCGGCGCTGGTGGCCGGTACGCTCATTGCCGCCTGCGTTCCTGTGGCCGCCTCCGTCAACTGGACCGTCGTGCAGCGCAGCCAGTCGCATGGGCAGCGCATCGATCTGGTGCCTTCCGTGTTGCTGGGTGCGCTGATCTCGACCCTGGCGACGCTGCCGCTGGCCTGGCCTTTCCACGCCACGGGGAAGGACATTGCTTGGCTGGCGCTGCTGGGTCTTTTCCAACTGGCCATTCCATGTGCCTTGGCCGTGGTCTGCGCGCGTGCACTCAAGGCCCCGGAAGTCTCGCTGCTGGCCCTGCTGGAGGTGATTTTCGGCATTTTGCTGGCGTGGCTGGGCGCGGGCGAAGCGCCCGGTCATGCGGTGCTCACGGGCGGTGGTGTGGTCATCGCCGCCCTGGTGCTCAACGAGTGGCTGGGCTGGCACAGCCGGCGCGGCACCCCACGTATCCAGACTTTGCAATCCGAGGGCCGGCACCATGGCCCCCGACCCTGAAGACCACCGAGGAGCCTTGCCATGAACACCCCTGCCGTTTCACCGTCCGCGCCCGAAGCCTTTGTGGTCGCTGAAGTCCGGGGCCGCGTTGGCTGCCTCACCCTCAACCGACCCAAGGCGCTCAACGCGCTGTCGCTGGCCATGGTGCGCGACATCACGGCCGCGCTGCTGGCCTGGCGTGACGACGCCCAGGTGCTGGCCGTGACGATCCGCGGCATGGGCAAGGAGGGGCCGTTCGGTGCCTTCTGCGCGGGGGGCGACATCCGCTTCTTTCACCAGGCGGCGCTGGCAGGCGACCCGACGCTCGAGGACTTCTTCACCGAGGAGTACGCGCTCAACCACCTGATCCACACCTACCCCAAGCCCTACATCGCCTTCATGGACGGCATCTGCATGGGTGGCGGTATGGGCGTGAGCCAGGGGGCCAGCCTGCGCATGGTGACCGAGCGCTCCAGGCTGGCCATGCCGGAGACCAACATCGGCCTGTTCCCGGACGTGGGCGGGGGGTTCTTCCTCAGCCGCTGCGCCGGGCGGCTTGGTGAGTACCTGGCGCTCACTGGCCTGGTGCTGGGTGCGAACGAGGCGGTGGCAGCCGGGCTCGCCGACATCGTGGTGGACACCGGCCGGCTGGTGGGGCTGTGGGAAAGCCTCGGGACCACGCCTTTCGAAACCGGCGAAGCGGTCGAGCGCTGGTGCCGCACGTATGCGCTCAAGAACGTGGCGCCTGCCGCCTGGCCGCTGGCCGAGATCGACCGGGTTTTCGCGCTGGACAGCGTGATGGTCATCGTCCAGGCGCTGGAGGGGGGTAGCAGCGACTGGGCCCGCGACACCGCCGCGCTGTTGCGCAAGCGCTCGCCGTTGATGCTGCACGTGGTGCTGGAACAGGTGCGCCGTGCCCGTGGCATGGGCCTGGCCGAGGATCTGCGCATGGAGCGCGACATGGTGCGCCGGTGTTTCCACCTCCGCCCCGGCGTGGCCAGCGAAACCGTGGAAGGCATCCGAGCGCTGGCGGTGGACAAGGACCACCAACCGCGCTGGAATCCGGATCGCATCGAAGCGGTACAAGCCGCCGACGTGGCGGCGTTCTTCGACAGCCCCTGGCCCGCCCACGCCCACCCCTTGCGCGGCCTGGCTTGAAAGCGGGCCCGGGCTCAGGAGCCGGGGGACGCCGCTGACAGTTGCTGGTGCACGGTCTGGGCGAGCGCGAGCAGTTCGGCCCGGGGCAGTGCGCCGGCCAGGGCATAGCCGGTGCCTTGCTCCACCCAATAAAAACGCGCCACGCCCCGGTCGTCGGAAAACCGGAAGGCGGTCTCGGCGCTGTCCTCTGACGGCAGGCCACCGATGTAAAGCGTCAGGCGCAGCTGCCGGTCGTTTTCGAACATGAACTGCGCCCGTGCCCCCTCGTCGCCAGGCAACAACCGGCCGCCGACGAGCTGGTACCCGAAGGGTTTCAGGTGGGGCACCTGCAAGGAGCGTCCGAGGCGGCGCGAGAGCCACTGCACGAGGTGGTCGTGCTGCGCGGCTGTGACCTCCACCGGATGCCGGGTCTCCGGCGTGTAGACCGCGTGTGCGAGCGCTGCATCCTGCGCAAAGTGGCGGGCCATCAGGGCCGGGCTGTTGGCGGGCAGGTCGCCATGCGACCACCAGCCCGAGGCAAAAGCCAGCACGACCATGAGCGTCATTGCTCCCACGCGTCCGATGCGTCGCGCGCGGGCGCGGCTGGCGCCTGCCTGCCGCGCCTGGGCGACCCAAGCCTCGGGCAGCGGCTCGCGCACCGAGTCGGCGTGCAGCGTCTGCAGCAGGGCATCCTGTTGTGCCCAGGCCTCGGTTTCGGCCGTGTCGGCAGAGAAGGGCGCGTGAAGGTCTTTCATGGGGGGGCTTACTTGAGGCGTCGCAGCGGCGCCGGCGCGGTGGTGGGCGCCGGGCGGGCTGGCGCCTCCATGAGTTCGCGCAAACGGGCTCGGGCGCGCGACAGGCGCGACATCACCGTGCCGAGCGGAATGCCCAGCACACGCGCCACGTCGGCATACGGCATGTCCTCCATGCCCACCAGCAACAGCACGCAGCGCTGCTCGTCGGGCAACAGCAGCAGGCAACGCTGCAGGTCCAGCAGGTCGTCGCGCCGCGAAGCCGGTCCGGGCAGATCGGTGTCTTCGGGATCGACCCCCACCGCCACGGGGCGTGCCAGCGCCGAGCGGCGCCCATTCAGGTAGGTGTTGTGCATCACCGTGAACAGCCAGGCCCGCAGGTCGGAGCCCGCCAGCCAGAGCCGCCAGCGGCTGCAGGCGCGCTCCAGGGTGTCCTGCACCAGATCGTCGGCGGCCCAGGCATCACCGGTCAGCGCCCGGGCATAGCGCCTCAGGGCTGGCAGGTGCTGGAGCAACTGGTCCTGTTCCACGGCGTGCCCGGTCCGGCGCCGAGCTCAGGGGCGGGCGGTGCGCCAGAGGTTGTTGACGCCGTTGCCGGTGATGTCGCCGGGCTGGGCGTCCTTGATCCAGAAGTACAGGGGTTTGCCCTGGTACGCCCATTGTTTGCGGCCGTCGTCGCGCGTGATGACCGTGTAGCCACTGCGGGCCTGGTCCGACTCCTGCGCCAGCAGCGGGGGCCAGTTGGTGGCGCAGGGCCCGTTGCAGACCGATTTGCCGCTGTGGGCCACATCGCGGTCAAAGGTGTAGAGCGTCATGCCGTTGGGGCCGGTCAGCCGGTCCTGGCTGGCCAAAGCGGGGGCGCTTGCGGGCGTGCTGCAGGCGGTGAGCACGGTGGCGCTCAGCGTGAGGGCGAGAAACAGAGGGCGCATGGATGAACTCCTGGTGGTGAGGGGAACATCGACATGAACACACGAGGTGGCTGGTTTATTCCGCCCCGGTCGAAAAAATCAGCGATGGCGGCTCTTCATCGCGCGTTCGACCTCGCGCTTGCCTTCGCGGTCCTTGATGGTGTCGCGTTTGTCGTGCTCGGCCTTGCCGCGCGCCAGCGCGATCTCGCACTTGACCCGGCCACTTTTCCAGTGCAGGTTCAGAGGCACGAGGGTGAAGCCCCGCTGTTCGACCTTGCCGACCAGCCTCTGGATCTGCTCCTTGTGCAGCAGCAGCTTCTTGGTGCGGGCGGCTTCGGCCGTGAGGTGGGTGGAGGTGGTGCGGATGGGATTGATCTGGCAGCCGATGAGAAACAGCTCGCCCTGCCGGATCACCACGTAGCCATCGGTCAGCTGGACCTTGCCTTCGCGCAGGGCCTTGACCTCCCAGCCCTGCAGCACGAGGCCGGCCTCGTACCGCTCTTCGATGTGGTAATTGAAGAGAGCCTTTTTGTTGTCGGCAATGCGCGCGTCGGCGGGCTTGCCCTTGTCGGATTTGCTGGGTTTGGTGACCATGGAATACAGGTGGGGGTGCGATGGTGGATTTCCATGGCCCCTACAATGACAGCAGCGTGTCGCCGCGCCGGCACGCCGGTTGGCGGCGTTGCCAAGCGCCCGATTGTATGAAAACGATCCACAAGTCTGTTCTGCTGTGGCACAGCGCGCCCGAAATGTTCGCGCTGGTGACCGATGTGCAGCAATACCCCCAGTTCCTCCCGTGGTGCGACCACACCGAAGTGCTCGAATCCGATCAGCACGGCATGGTGGCGCGCGTCGGCATGGCCCTGAGCGGGTTGCGCCAGAGTTTCACGACCCGCAACCACCACACCGAGGGCCAGCAGGTGAAGATGGCCCTCGTGGACGGGCCGTTCTCGCACCTGGAAGGCGTCTGGGATTTCATCCCGCTGGGCGACGGGTCGCAGAAGGCTTGCAAGGTGGAGTTCCGCCTGACTTACGGCTTCTCCAGCATGGCCCTGGCGGCACTGGTTGGTCCGGTCTTTGACCGGATCGCCGGCAGCCTGGTGGATGCGTTTGTCAAACGGGCCGACCAGGTCTACGGCAGCGCATGAGGATCAGCCTGGTCTACGCACCCGTGCCCCGTTCGGTGCAGGAGTTGGTCATGGAGGTGCCCGATGCCTGCACCCTGCAACAGGCCTTGCAGTTGTCGGGCTGGCTGCAGCGGTTTCCGGAAATCGGCAGCGAGCGGCTGCAGTTGGGCATCTGGAACCACCGCGCTGCGGCTGAAACCATGTTGCGCGAGGGCGACCGGGTCGAGATCTACCGGCCTTTGCGGGTCGATCCCAAAGTCGCGCGGCGGGAGCGTTTTGTCGGGCAGGGGGCCCGATCGGCCGGCCTGTTCTCGCGCCGCCGGCCCGGCGGCAAAGCGGGCTACTGACGCCGCCCGGCCAGCATCAACGCGCCACAGTGGCGTCGGAGGCGGGTAGGGGCCCGCAATCGGACTTGATGATCTCGTCGATGCGGCGGGATTCCGAGGCCCGCGCGGCGTCGTCCATGATCTCGCGCTCGCCCTTGGCATTGGTCGTGGCCACCCGGATACCCGAGTCCAGCGTGGTCTTGGCGCGTTTGGCCCGCTCGCAGTTTTCGGCCCGGGTCTTGACGAACTTTTCCTGCTCGGCCTTCCTTTTGGCGGCTTCGGCCTGCTCAGCCTGTTTTTTGCGCGCTTCCAGTTCCGTGTCCTGTGTCGCGGGACGGGGTGTTGCCGGCGCTGCAGCCGCCTGCGTGGGAGGCGCGTCGGGTGTCTCGGTCGGGCTGGGGGGCGCCACGGCACGACCACCAGGGCGCTTGAGAATGTTCTTGTCGGGCGTGCCGGCTGGCGGCGGGGTATCGCTGAAGACGCGCTGGCCCCGGCCATCGATCCACTGCCATTGGGCGAACGCGCTGCCGGTACCCAGCAGAAGCACCAGGGCCAGCAAGACCGGACGGGCCACGGATCGCGAGGGCAGCGAAGAGGAGGCAGAGGACTTCATGGCTTCAGTGTACTGCCGGGCGACGGGCGTCCGGGTGTAACGAATTGCATCCTGCGGATGGGCGGACATCCGGAGGGTGTGGCCGGATGTCCGGTCGAACAGATCGCTGGACGACGGTGGCGAAAGCGCGCGGGTACAATAGTGTTTTTGGAGCTTTATCCATGCGCCTCCTCGGCAAAGCGCTCACTTTCGACGACGTTCTGCTCGTCCCGGCCTATTCGCAAGTCCTGCCCAAGGACACCTCGCTGGCCACCCAGTTCACCCGCAACATCAAGCTCAACCTGCCTCTGGTCTCGGCGGCCATGGACACGGTGACCGAAGCCCGACTGGCCATCGCCATCGCGCAGGAAGGTGGCATCGGCATCATTCACAAGAACCTTTCGGCGCAGGAGCAGGCCGCGCACGTGGCCAAGGTCAAGCGCTACGAGTCCGGTGTGCTGCGCGATCCGGTGGTGATCACGCCCCAGACCACGGTGCGCCAGGTCATGAAGCTCTCGGACGACCTGGGGGTTTCCGGGTTTCCGGTGGTGGATGCGGGCAAAGTGGTCGGCATTGTCACCGGCCGCGACCTGCGCTTCGAAAATCGCTACGACCTGCCGGTCAGCGAGATCATGACGCCGCGCGAGCGCCTGATCACGGTGCCCGAAGGCACCACGCCCGAACAGGCCAAGGCGCTGCTGAACAAGCACAAGCTCGAGCGCCTGCTGCTGGTCAACGACGCCTTCGAGCTCAAGGGCCTGATCACGGTCAAGGACATCACCAAGCAGCTGAATTTCCCGAATGCCGCACGGGACGTTGCCGGCCGCTTGCGCGTGGGTGCTGCGGTGGGCGTGGGCGAGGGCACAGAAGAACGTGTCGAAGCCCTGGTCAAGGCTGGTGTGGACGCCATCGTGGTCGACACCGCACATGGCCACAGCAAGGGTGTGATCGATCGCGTGCGCTGGGTCAAACAGAACTACCCGCAGGTGGATGTGATTGGCGGCAACATCGCCACCGGCAGCGCCGCGCTGGCGCTGGTGGAGGCCGGTGCCGACGGTGTCAAGGTCGGTATCGGCCCCGGTTCCATCTGCACCACCCGCATCGTGGCGGGCGTGGGCGTGCCGCAGATCATGGCGATCGACAACGTGGCCACCGCGCTGCAGACCACCGGCGTGCCGATGATCGCTGACGGCGGCATCCGCTACAGCGGCGACATTGCCAAGGCCATTGCGGCCGGTGCCAACACGGTGATGATGGGTGGCATGTTCGCTGGCACCGAAGAAGCCCCGGGCGAGATCGTGCTGTACCAGGGTCGCAGCTACAAGAGCTACCGCGGCATGGGCTCCATCGGCGCCATGCAGCAGGGCAGTGCCGACCGCTACTTCCAGGAAAGCAGTACCGGCAACCCCAACGCCGACAAGCTGGTGCCCGAAGGCATCGAAGGCCGTGTGCCCTACAAGGGCTCGGTCGTGTCCATCATCTACCAGATGGCCGGCGGCCTGCGCGCTTCCATGGGCTACTGCGGTTGCCCGACCATCGAGCACATGCGCGCCAAGGCCGAATTTGTCGAGATCACCTCGGCCGGCATTCGCGAGAGCCATGTGCACGACGTGCAGATCACCAAGGAAGCGCCGAACTACCGCGCGGACTGACCAGTCCCGCTCATCAGGCCGTCCACCGGGACGGCCTTTTTCTTTTTCCTGCAGACATCACCGAACGCCATGCAGCACCAGAAAATCCTCATTCTCGATTTCGGTTCCCAGGTCACGCAACTGATCGCGCGCCGCGTGCGCGAGGCGCATGTGTACTGCGAAGTGCATCCCTGCGACGTGAGCAGCGACTGGGTCCGTGAGTTCGCTGCCGACGGTCAGCTCAAGGGCGTGATCCTCTCGGGCAGCCATGCCAGCGTCTACGAGGTAGACGACAAGGCGCCCGACGCGGTATTCGAGTTGGGCATTCCTGTGCTGGGCATCTGCTACGGCATGCAGACCATGGCGCAGCAACTGGGTGGCAAGGTCGAGGCCGGCCACACCCGCGAGTTCGGTTACGCCGAGGTCCGTGCGCGGGGCCACACAGCGCTGCTCAAGGACATCGCCGATTTCACGACCCCCGAAGGGCACGGGATGCTCAAGGTCTGGATGAGCCACGGCGACAAAGTCACCGAGATGCCGCCTGGTTTCAAACTCATGGCCAGCACCGACAGTTGCCCGATCGCCGGCATGGCCGACGAGGACCGCGGCTACTACGCCGTGCAGTTCCACCCCGAGGTGACGCACACCGTGCAGGGCCGGGCGCTGCTGGAGCGCTTTGTGCTGGAGATCTGCGGCACACGGCCCGACTGGATCATGCGCGACCACATCGAAGAGGCGGTGCAGAAGATCCGCGAGCAGGTGGGCGACGAAGAGGTCATTCTCGGCCTGTCTGGCGGCGTGGACTCTTCCGTGGCGGCGGCGCTGATCCACCGCGCCATCGGCGACCAGTTGACCTGTGTGTTTGTCGACCACGGCCTGCTGCGCCTGCACGAGGGCGACATGGTGATGGACATGTTCGCTGGCAAGCTGCACGCCAAGGTGATCCGGGTCGACGCCAGCGAGCTGTTCCTGGGCAAGCTGGCCGGTGTTGCCGAGCCCGAACAGAAGCGCAAGATCATCGGCGGCCTGTTCGTCGACGTGTTCAAGGCCGAAGCCGCCAAGCTCAAGGCTGCCGGCAACGGCACCAAGGGCGCCACCTTCCTGGCCCAGGGCACGATCTACCCCGACGTGATCGAATCCGGCGGCGCCAAGAGCAAGAAGGCGGTGACCATCAAGAGCCACCACAACGTGGGCGGCTTGCCCGAACAACTGGGTCTGAAGCTGCTGGAGCCGCTGCGCGACCTGTTCAAGGACGAGGTTCGCGAACTCGGCGTGGCGCTGGGTCTGCCGCCCGAGATGGTCTACCGCCACCCGTTCCCGGGCCCGGGCCTGGGCGTGCGCATCCTGGGCGAGGTCAAGAAGGACTACGCCGACCTGCTGCGCCGTGCCGACGCGATCTTCATCGAGGAACTGCGCAACTTCAAGGACGACGCCAGCGGCAAGACCTGGTACGACCTGACCAGCCAGGCCTTCACGGTCTTCCTGCCCGTCAAGAGTGTGGGCGTGATGGGCGATGGCCGCACCTACGACTACGTGGTCGCGTTGCGTGCGGTGCAGACCAGCGACTTCATGACCGCTGACTGGGCCGAGCTGCCGTACGCGCTGCTCAAGAAGGTGTCCAGCCGCATCATCAACGAAGTGCGCGGCATCAACCGCGTGACCTACGACGTGAGCTCCAAGCCGCCCGCGACGATCGAGTGGGAATGAGTCAAGATCGTCCCAAGGTGTTTCGGAACATCCCAGGAAAACCCGATTTTGCTGTGGGGACAATGACTTAGCGTCCCACGGCGTCCCATCGAATCCCAGGGCGTCCCATGCGTTCTGACGGTTGACCTGACGGTATCCGGGCACCTAAGCTGGCAGGCCTGCAGCGATACCGTCAGACCCCATGACGGTACCTCGGTCCTGCGACAAGCAACGGATCGGAGATCTCATGAACACCTTGATGGAACGGGCGCGGGTTGGGCTGGCGAGCGCGAGAACACGCCACGGTTTGACGGAAGCCAAACTGCGAGAACTACTGCCGGGCGAGCGGGCCTACAAGGTCAGCGACGGAGGCAATGGTCTCTACGTCGTCGTCTCACCCAGTGGCAGCAGGTCCTTCCGCTACGACTATCGACTGAGCGGCCGACGCGAGACGCTGACCATCGGACGACATGAACCGGTTGCCCGCCATGCCCAGCGATCTCACCTTGCCTACGGCATGGATGTGACGCTGGAAGAGGCGCGCCTGCTGCTGGCTCGGGCGCGTGTCGATGTCAGTTCCGGGCGATCTCCCGCTCGAGCCAAGGTTGAGCGGCGCAATGAAGTTGCAGACGCCATGAGCTTTGGGCGCTGGGCGGTACGGTACTTCGAGTTCAAGTCCGACGCCAAAAGCGGCGCCGAGCGGCTGGCCGACAGCACGCTGGCGTTGCGGCGTTCGATCTATGACCGCATCCTGGTCGGTCCGTTCGGGAAGCTGAACCTCGACGAGATCAAGCCGGTCGCGCTGGGTGAGTTGCTCGACCGCGTCAAGACTGAACGAGGCCCAGGACCGGCTGTGCACGCCAGGGAACTCGTGTTGCAGGTCTACCGGTTTGCCAACGGCAAAGGCGTCGATATCGCCAATCCGGCGGAAGCGCTCGCTCGGAAGGCCTACGCGACGTTTGTCCCGCGCGAGCGCAACTTGAACCGCCATGAAATCAAGACGTTGCTCGACGGTCTGGAGATGACTGGCACTGCGCCGACACTACGGCTGGCAGTCAGGTTCTTGCTGCTGACGGGTGTGCGCAAAGGTGAGTTCATCGGAGCTACTTGGGCGGAAGTGGACTGGGAACGGGCACAGTGGCTGATCCCAGCTGAGAGGATGAAGGCTGGCAAGCCGCACACGGTGTATTTGGGAGAGCAGGCCCTGGACATCCTGACAACGCTTCGAACCTGCTTCCCGTCGAGCAACTTTCTCCATCCAAGCCGGTATGACTCCGCCGAGCCGATCAGCCAGGCAACGCTGAACCGGACGATCGCCGCTTCGGTGGATCGGATCAACAAGGATCGAACACCCAGTCAGGATCTGTTTCTGCCGGTCTCAGTGCACGATCTGCGCCGAACATTCTCGTCACGGCTCAACGACGCGCTCTTCCCGGAGGCCTTGGTCGAAGCCTGCCTGGCCCACCAGAAAAAGGACCAAGTCGCTGCCGCCTACAACCATGCTCGATTTTCCGGGCCTCGGCGGGTCCTTATGCAGGTATGGGCGGACATGGTGGACTGCTGGATGCGCGGCGAAACCGCGAGGGAGGTCATCGTCAGGGGCAAGGTGAAAATCGATGCCGCGGCGCACGATGCAGAAGGTATGAACTTGTAGGCTGAAGCAACACCCGGTTTAACGCCTCGGGGCGACTGGGTTGGACACATACTTGCCTTGAATGCGTCAGGGGTTTCCACCGTTTTGTCGATGCTCAAGGGACTGTTCAACCCTTCAGAGACCATTGTGAAATCACAGACAACGTGCGCTTGAATCTCGGAGGCCTCGGCAGGTAAACGAAGTCGGCGGCACAGTTGCTGGAGGGCGGAGCGCCCGCGCGCGGTTGTGATGTGCTCTTGACGAGCTGCTTCTGCAAGGGTCGATCCGTTTAGTACGGCTCTGAGGATGGCGGCCTTCGTGAAGCCAGAAATCATGATCAGTCCTTTGTGAACACTCGACAGTAAATAGAGCCCGCTCTGGTCAAACCTTGCGTGTGGTGTGACGACAAGAGTCGCCACCCTATAGCGGACGATGACCTTTTTGGTGCTCTGTTTCTCCTGGAGAAAGCCAGTTGTTCAGGGTGCAAAAACCTGTGGTGCGCGCGCATCAAACTCGATGCCATCAAGACTCAAGTGATGCTCGCGCACAACCGAGTCGGCTACCTCCCGCGCCGCCGCATCAACCGATACACCGCCGGTATCACCAGCATGGACAGCAGCGGCGCACTGATCATCCCTCCCACCATCGGTGCGGCAATGCGCTGCATCACCTCGCTGCCCGTGCCGTTGCCCCAGAACAGCGGCAGCAGGCCCGCCACGATCACGGCCACGGTCATGGCCTTGGGGCGCACTCGCAGGACCGCGCCCTCGCGGATTGCGTCCAGGAGATCGGCATCGGTGTCCTGACCAACGGCCTCGCGTGCCGCCCAGGCCTGTTTCAGGTAGAGCAGCATGATCACGCCGAACTCGGCCGCCACGCCAGCCAGCGCTATAAAGCCCACCGCGCTGGCCACTGACAGGTTGTGACCCAGTGCCCACAGCAGCCAAACGCCGCCCACCAGCGCGAACGGCAGTGTGGTCATGATCAGCAGCGCTTCGTCGAAGCGTCGGAAGGTGAGGTACAGCAGCACGAAGATGATCAGCAGCGTGAACGGGACCACCAGCTTGAGCTGGGCGGCGGCCCGCTCCAGGAACTCGAACTGGCCGGACCACGACACCGAATAGCCGGGTGGCAGATCCACCTGCTCGGCCACCGCGCGCTGCATCTCCCGCACGGCACCCCGCAGGTCGCGTCCACGGATGTCCACGTAAACGAAGCCTGCCAGCCGGGCGTTTTCGCTTCGCAGCATGGGCGGACCGTCCGAGATGGCGATGCGGGCAACGTCCGAAAGCACCAGGCGCTGCCCCCGTGGGCTCACGATGGGCAGGGCGCGCAGGGCCTCCAGCGAATCACGCAGTTCGCGCGGATAACGCAGGTTGATGGCATAGCGCTGCAGGCCTTCGACGGTCTGTCCGACCTCCATGCCACCCACCGCACCCGCGACCACCTCCTGCACGTCGGCGATGTTCAGGCCGTAGCGCGCCGCGTCGTCCCGCCGGATGTCCACATCGATGTAGCGCCCGCCGGTCAGGCGCTCGGCCAGCGCGCTGCTGACCCCGGGCACCTGCTTGATGGCGGCCTCGATCTGGCCCGTGAGGCGGTCGATAGTCACCAGGTCGGCGCCGGCCACCTTCACGCCCACCGGGCTCTTGATGCCGGTGGCAAGCATGTCAATGCGGTTGCGGATCGGTGGTACCCAGATGTTGGACAGGCCGGGCACGCGCACCGTGCGGTCCAGCTCCTCGACCAGCCGGTCGGGCGTCATGCCGGCGCGCCAATGGCTGCGCGGCTTGAACTGGATGGTGGTCTCGAACATCTCCAGCGGTGCCGGGTCGGTGGCGCTGTCTGAGCGACCGGCCTTGCCGTAGACGCTCTGCACCTCGGGCAAGGTCTTGATCAGGCGGTCGGTCTGCTGCAGCAGTTCGGCGGCCTTGCCGGCCGACAGGCCGGGCAGCGCGGTCGGCATGTACAGCAGGTCGCCCTCGTCCAGCCGGGGCATGAACTCGGCACCGATGTGCTTGAGCGGCCACAAGCTGGCCAGCAGCAGCACGGTGGCCACCACCAGCGTCAGCTTCGGTGCACGCAACACCGCGTTCAGGCAGGGTCGGTAGAGCGCGATCAGCAGCCGGTTCAAGGGGTTGGCGTGTTCATCGGGGATGCGACCCCGTATCAGGTAGCCCATCAGCACCGGGATCAGCGTGACGGCCAGCCCTGCCGCTGCCGCCATGGCATAGGTCTTGGTGTAGGCCAGGGGCGCGAACAGCCTTCCTTCCTGCGCCTGCAGCGTGAACACCGGAATGAAGCTCAGCGTGATGATCAACAGAGAAAAGAACAGCGCGGGCCCGACTTCGGCGGCGGCCTCACCAATCACGCGCCAGCGCGGTTCGCCCGCGAGGACCTGCCCCGGGTGCTCGTGGCCCCAGCGCTCCAGGTGCTTGTGCGCGTTCTCGATCATCACCACCGCAGCGTCCACCATCGCACCGATGGCGATCGCGATGCCGCCCAGCGACATGATGTTGGCGTTGACGCCCTGCTGCTGCATGACGATGAACGCCATCAGGATGCCCAGCGGCAGCGAGACGATGGCCACCAGGGCGCTGCGCAGGTGGAACAGGAACAGCGCGCAGACCACGGCCACCACCAGAAACTCCTCTAGCAGCTTGAACCCGAGGTTGTCCACCGCGCGCGCGATCAGCCCGGAGCGGTCGTACACCGGGACGATCTCCACGCCCTTGGGCAAGCCGCTTTGCAGTTCGGCCAGCTTGGCTTTGACGGCCTTGATGGTCTGCAGCGCGTTCTTGCCCGAACGCATCACGATCAGGCCACCGGCCGCTTCGCCCTCGCCATCGAGTTCGCCGATGCCGCGCCGCATCTCCGGCCCGAGCTGTACCCGGGCCACGTCGCCCAGGCGCACCGAGACGCCCAGGTCGCTCGTCATCAGCGGGATGGCCCGGAAATCATCCAGGGTCTTCAGGTAGCCGCTGGCGCGCACCGCGTATTCGGCCTCGCCCAGTTCGAGCACCGATCCCCCGGCCTCCTGGTTGGCGCGGCCGATCGCCTCGCTCACCATCGTCTGCGTGATGCGGTAGGCAGCCAGCTTGTCGGGGTCGAGCACGATCTGGTACTGGCGCACCATGCCGCCGAGGCTGGCCACCTCGGCCACGTCCGGCACGGTCTTGAGCTCAAAGCGCAGGAACCAGTCCTGCAGCGAACGCAGTTGGTCCAGGCTCTGTCGGCCGCTGCGGTCCACCAGCGCGTACTGGTAGATCCAGCCCACGCCGGTGGCGTCGGGCCCCAGGGAGGACTTGGCCGACGGCGGCAGCCGCGACTGCACTTGGTTGAGGTACTCCAGCACGCGCGAGCGCGCCCAGTACAGGTCCACGCCGTCATCGAAGAGCACGTAGACAAAGCTGTCGCCGAACAGGGAGTAGCCCCGCACCGCCTTGGCCCCGGGCACCGACAGCATGGTGGTGGTCAGCGGGTAGGTGACCTGGTTTTCGACGATCTGCGGCGCCTGGCCGGGCCAGCTGGTGCGGATGATGACCTGGGTGTCCGAGAGGTCGGGCAGCGCGTCCAGGGGCGTGCGCAGCATCGACACCACGCCCCAGGCGGTGAGCATCACGGTGGCCAGCAGCACCAGGAAGCGGTTGCCGATGCTCCAGTGGATGAGCCGCGCGATCATGGTTTCGCTCCTTGAGCGGGAGGTGCCACGCGCTCGATCCGGGTGATCTGCGGTTCGGCACCATCCTGCGTGTGGAACTCGATGCGCACCGGGTCTCCTCGGGACAGTCCGCTGGGCCGTTGTTCGGGAGGCGGCAGGCGGAACGCCATCGTCATCCCGGGCCACTTGAGCGCCGGAATGGCGGGATGGGTGAGGGTCACGCTGTCCCCGTCCACCGCGTCGATCACGGCATCGGTGCGGTGCAGATCCACAGCCGCAGCAGGGGCCGCAGCAGCAGCCGGGGCCTGGTTCAGGCGCGTCTCCAGCCCACGCAGGCTGGCTTCGGAATCGATCAGGAACTGGCCCGACAGCACCACCCGCTGACCCGCCTGAAGACCTTGCACGATCTCCGTCTGGCCACCGGCCTCACGTCCCGCACGAACCTCCACGGGCCGGAAATGCCCGCCGTCTTCGGCCAGCATCACCACGCTGCGGCGACCGGTGTGGATCACCGCGTCGCTGGGCACGAGCAGGGCCGGCTGGCGTACCGGTTCGGCGAACCGCATCTGCACGAACATGCCCGGCACCAGTCTGCCGCCGGGGTTGTTCAGCTCCAGTCGCGCCTTGAGCGTGCGCGTGGCGGGGTCCACCTCGGGCAGGATAGCCTGCACCCGTCCCTCGAAGGTCTGCCCCGGCGCTGCCGGACTGGTGGCGCTGACCTTCGCGCCGGGCTGGAGTTGTGCCACCTGGCCCTCGGGCACCTGGCCCTCGGCCCAGACCGTGGCTGTGCCTTGCAGGCGCATCAGCGGCATGCCCGGCATCACGGTCGCGCCCTCGCGCACCATTAACTCGGTCAGGGTCCCGCTGATCGGCGCGCGCAGCGTGAAACGGGGTTGCACCGTACCGGTCCGCACCACGTGTTGAATCTGTGCCGCGTCCATGCCGGCCTGGCGCAGGCGCTGGGTCGCGGCGTCGCGCAGCGGCCCCAGGTCGGCGCCGGGCATGCGGGTGATGGCCAGGTACTCTTCCTGCGCGGCCACCCAGTCGGGAACGTAGATCTCGGCCAGAGGCGCACCGGCCGCCACGCGGTCCAGTGCGGCCCGGACGTGCAGCTTCTCCACGAAGCCCATGGACCTGGCGCTGACCACCACCTGGTTCCGCTCGTTCCAGGCCACGTTGCCCGCCACTGAAAAACCGCCCGCCAGCGTGCCTTGAACCACCTCTCCCGTGCGAAGCCCCAGGCTTTGCTGGATGCGCGGGCTCACCGCCACGGCGCCGGTGTCGGCACTTGCGTTCGCGCCGCCGGCGTAGCGCGGCACCAGCATCATGTCCATGAAAGGCGATTTGCCCGGGGCCTCGAAGTTCTTGCCGGGCACCATGGGGTCGTGGTAGCTCAGGATCACCCGGCCGGTTACCGGGTCCACGTCGCCCGCCTTGAGCCCGTCTCGGAGGTGGCGGGCTGTGGCTTCGCCGCCTTGAACCACGCTCCAGGCGTCCGGGTCCTGCGGGGCGCTGGCGGCGCGGGGTGCCGGCTGGGAAGACCCCATCTCCATGCCAGAGCGCATGCCGGCGGTCCACGCGCCGTAGCCCACCGCTCCCAGGGTCGCCACGGCCACAACGCCAAGGCCGATTGTTGTTCGGACGTTCATGGTGTCACTCCTTTGGCTGCAGCAGCCGGTTCGGCGGGGATGAGGTAAGCGAGCTGGGCCCACAGGCTGGCGGTCGAGCGTTGCAGTTCGATGCGCTCCATCCGCAGGTCCAGCGCCATGCGCCGCGCGGCAAGCACCTCGCTCAAGGGCGTCCGGCCACCCCGGTAGGCAGCCAGGGTGGTCTGGATGCGCTGCTCGGCCAAAGGCAGCCGCTCGGCATCGATCAGGGCGAGTTGGGCCAGACCGGCCCGCCAGCCCGCCTCCCAGCGGCGGGCTTCGGCCTGGTGTTCCCGGGCACGTTCCTCGCGTTCGGCACGCAAGCCGTCCACCTGGGCGAGACGGGCCGCGAGTTCCCGGTCCTGTCGCTGGGGGCGATCCCAGGGCAGTGGGACCGAAACCGCCAGCGAGACCATGTTCGGGTAACCCGAGCCCCGCAGGCTGAGCATGAGTTCGGTGCTCCAGTCGGGTTCGCGCTCCTGTCGCGCCACCTCCGCCTCGGCGACCATGGCCGCCTCTTGCGCCGAGAGCCGAAGCAGTTCGGGGTGGTGCGTCAGACGCTCGCTCACATCGCCCGTTCCGAAGGGTGAAGACGCCAGATCGGGCGGTGCGGCCAGCGGCTGATCGGGGGTGCTGCCGGTCCAGCGGGTCAGGGTGAGGCGGGCGTTCTGGCGCTCGGCTTCGACGCCCAACAGGGTTTGCTGCAACTGGGCGACCGACTCCCGCGCCGCGATCCAGTCGGCCGGCGATCCGCTGCCGCTGCGTGCGGCCGATTCGCTGGCCTGCACGAGCAGGCGGGCTTCGCCCAGCTGCTCGTGCAACAACGCCAGGCGCTGCTCCAGCGCGTGCCGCTCCAACCACGCCATGGCGGTTTCTCGGCCGATGGTGGCGGCTTGCTCCACGCGCCCGGCTTCGGCGGTTTGCGCTTCGCGTTCAAAGCGCGCCGTGCGTGCCTGGCGCTTGGCTGCGCTGGGCAGTGTTTGCATCAGCGACACCGATTTCGCGGTCATGAAATCGCGGCTGGTGCTGAACCGGTCTGGCCCGGACAGCGGGACGTTGTCCAGCGACAGACGCAGGACCGGGTCGGGGCGCTGGCCGGCGGCCACGGCCATGTCCCGTGCCGAGCGGGCGGCCGCGTCCTGGGCGACCAGCGCGGGGGAGCGCGCCAGCGCCGCCTGAACGGCTTGAGGCAGCGAGAGCGCCTCTGCCGCGTGCGCGATGGAGGACATCGCGAGGCCGATCAGGACTGCGATGTGTGCGGTTGTGATCGTGGTGCGGTGGCGGGTGAGGATGCGGCCGCGAGCGCGGACCGACCCACCGGACGCCGGGGAAAGGGGTTCCATGTTTCTGCTCCAAAAGAATGCACACGGGCTGAGCACGCGCAGGGATGCGCGGTCGCCGCTGCTGAGCACCGGCCCGCCTCCAAGGGCTGGTCGGTGTCAGGGTGGAAACGTCAGAGCAGGGAAGGGGGGCGCCAGATGCTGGCGGGCGAGCCGCGCAGTGGCTCGGGGGGCGCGGGTACGTGCAGATCGTTCACAGGAAGCGCCTGCGCCACGGCCATGACCGGTGGCACCACAAAGCCCGTAGGGGCCTGGCACTCCTGCCCGGTCTTGCACATCTTGCCGGTGAGCTGAAAAGTCTCGGCGTCGTTGCAGCAATCGTCCATCGCCATGTCCGGGCTGGTGCCGGCCGTGTCGCCTTGCAGGGCCATGGCCGCTTCCATCGGGCATGGTGGTTGCAGGCGCACGCCACCACCCCAACCCTGCAGAGGAAGGGCCAGGCACAAGAGGAAGGCCAGGAACAGGCGCATGGGCGGATTCTAGGACGATGCGTCCCGCGTGGGAAAGCTCAGGCAGAAGGTGGTCGCCAGATCGTTGGACGCCACCGATGCGGAGCCTCCGTGGGCTTCCATGATGGCTCTGGTGATGGACAGGCCAAGGCCCGTGCCCTCTGAGTCGGGGTGGCTGCGCGACTTCTCGGTCCGGTAGAAACGGTCAAACAGCCGCGGCAGATCGGCCGCCGGGATGGCGGGGCCGGCGTTGTGCACGCAAAGCTGGATCTGACCGTTGCCCTGGTTCACCGACACTCGCACGGGCGCGTTCGGCGGTGAGTACCGGATCGCGTTCGACAGCAGGTTGCTGATCGCGCGGCGGATCATCAGCCGGTCGCACACAATGCGCGCATCGCCGTCGGTGTTCAGGCGGATCAGCTTTTCCTCGGCGAGCGCTTCGTAGAAGTCGAACAGGTCCAGCACCTCGTCGCGCAGTGACACGGTCTCGCGGTGCGGCAGCTCGATCCCGTGCTCGGTCTTGGCGAGAAACAGCATGTCGGAGACCATGCGGGCCAGCCGCTGCAACTCCTCGGCGTTGGAGGCCAGGATGTCCTGGTACACGCCCACCTCCCGCTTCTGCGTCAGCGACACCTGGGTCTGGGTCAGCAGGTTGTTGATGGGGGTGCGCAGTTCGTGCGCCAGGTCGCTGGAGAATTCCTGCAGCCGCGCAAAGTCGGATTGCAGACGTTCGAGCATGGTGTTCAGGCTCTGCGCCAGGTCGGCGAACTCCGCCGGCACCGCGTCCACGGGCATGCGCTGGTCCAGCTTCTGGGCCGTGACCGTCATGGCGCGCTCTTTTATGGTTCGAAGCGGTGCCAGGCCCCAGCGGGCGGCCCACCAGCCCAGCAAGCCGCTGGCCAGGATGGCGCCGATCAGGTAAAGCGCCAGGGTCTGCCTGAGCGACTGCATGAAATGGGTGTGGTGCGCCGTGTCCAGCGCGATCAGCAGTTCAAGCGGTTGACCGTCAGCGGCCAAGTCCTTCCAGGTGGCAGGCGGTCGTATGCCCGCCTTCAGACCTCGCAGCGGTTGGTCGCCGACCGTCCAGTCGAAAGTGCGCCCATCTGAACCAATGGATGGTGACAGCGCTGAGAACACCGAACCCTTTTTGCCATAGACCAGCCGGTCGCTGTTGCGCAGCTCGACGGACAAGCCGTGGTGACTGGTCAGCAGCTCATCCAGCCGGGATGCCAGCATCTCCGATGACGAGGCCTCGCCGACGATGGTCTGCACCAGTTCGATCTTGTCCTTCAGGAAATCCCGGTCGAGTTCGACAAAGTGCCGCCCCACCGCGATCGAGACCAGAAGGCCCAGCCCGACGAGCACACAGGCCGAGACCAGGGTGTACAGTGCGGTCAGTCGCGCCGTCAGAGACAACCGGCCGAGCATCAGTGGGCGTCCTCGGGTGCTTCGAGCACGTAGCCCATGCCGCGCACGGTCTGGATCAGGCGCGGTTCGAATCCATCGTCCACCTTGGCCCGCAAACGCCGCATGGCCACTTCGATCACGTTGGTGTCGCTGTCGAAGTTCACGTCCCACACCTGGGATGCGATCAGGGAGCGCGGCAGCACCTCTCCGTGGCGGCGCATCAGCAATTCCAGCAGACCGAATTCCTTGGCCGTCAGATCGATGCGTTTGCCGGACCGGGTCACCCGTCGGCGCAGCAGATCGAGCTCCAGATCGGCCACTTTCATCGAGGTGGCTTCCAGGCCTGAACGGCCGCGCCGCAGGATCGTCCGGACCCTGGCCAGCAACTCGGCAAAAGAAAACGGCTTGACCAAGTAGTCGTCGGCCCCCAGCTCCAGGCCCTTGACACGGTCTTCGACCTGATCGCGTGCCGTCAGGAACAGCACGGGCATCTGGCGCCCCTGGCTGCGCAGGTTCTTGAGCACCTGCCATCCGTCCATGCCAGGCAGCATGACGTCCAGGATCACCAGATCGTGATCGCCTTCCAGGCCATGGTGCAGACCATCAACGCCATTGGTGACTAGGTCCACGGCGTAGCCCGCCTCGCGCAGACCTTGCTTCAGGTAGTCGCCGGCTTTGGGTTCGTCTTCAACGATCAGAATTTTCACGTTCACATTCTCCTGACCGCAAGTTTGCCCTCAGCGGAGCGGGCGTGATCGAAGCTGACATTTTTGTAATCTGACCGACAGGGAAGTGACGAACTCGCGCCGCCAGAATCCGCACCACTTGATCTGCATCAAAAGGAGCGAAAGCAGTGAAATCTTTGTTTTGTCACCGAGCCACAAGCCAACTACTGGTGGCGGGCCTGTTGGCCCTGCCGCTGGCGCTCTCAGCGCAAACGGCCAGCCCTTCGCAAGAACCCGACTGGCGCCGGGCCAACGACGCGGTGGGTGCACTCAAGCGTGGGCATGCCGACGTGCTCAAGTGGGAACAGGCCAATGCGGGGGCGTCCACCACGACGCCGGGTAGTACCACGGGTGTTGCCATTCCCAACGCAGAGGCCGCAGTTCGTATGGCCTGGACGGTCCATCGTGAACTGGCTCGTCCATTGTCGAAACTGGGTCCCCTGAATGAACAACTGATCGCAGAAGGCCGCTGGACAGAACTCGACTCCAGCCTACAACGGCGCGTCGAAGATGCTGGTGAGGTGCTGGAGGTGGCTGCAGCGGGGCGCAAAGCCTGGGTTGAAGCTGTGGCCGCTCAACAGGTTCTGAAACACCAGCGCGACATGATGGAGGCCGCCCAGGCCGCCCTTGAACTGGGGCAGCGCATGGTGACGGTGGGCAACTGGAGCAAGTTGCAACTGTCGCAAGTTCAACTCGCGGCATCGACCGCCCGCATGAATCTCCGGCGGGCGCAGCAAGCCGCCGCCCAGGCCCAAAACAAATTGGTCAAGACGATGGGGCAAACGGGTTTGCAGGATGGGTTTGTGCTCCCAGACCAGCTTCCCGCCATCCCGGCGCAGGCCATGACGGAAGCCGATCTGCAAAAGCGTGCCGACGCGATCCGCAACCAATTGCCTGGAGCTGAGAGCCTGCGCAACCGAGCGCTGGCCAGAGGCGCCATGAAGGTTTACTGGGCCGCCCATGCGCTGGCGCAGGACAGCCAAGGGGATGTGCTGAAGACCCGTGAGTTCATCACCGAAGAAACGGTGCTGCACTACAACGGCATGCTCAAAAGCGTCTGGGATCTGCTGGACGAGGTGCGCAACCAGTCCCAAGCCACGGTAGACGCCATTGGCGCACAGCGCGACTTCTGGATCGCCGAGACCGATCTTCAGTGGGTCTTGCAGGGCGGAGAACCGGACAGCTTCGTCTCGCTGGGTGGTGCCGGTGGAGATGCACCGACTGCGGCCGCACATTGAAAGGACACAACACATGACAAACACAAACTCCAGACGACAGTTTTTTGCCGGCGCCGCCGCATCCGTGGCCGGCTTGGCCGTGGCCCGTTCCGCTTTGGCTGGTTTGCCCGAGCCCGTCATCCAGACTTCGGTGGAGACGGCGCCACCCTTGATCCCGACGACCGGTCGGCCCTACAACCCGGTGGTCACGCTCAACGGGTGGACCTTGCCCTGGCGCATGAACAACGGCGTCAAGGAATTCCACCTGGTGGCCGAACCGGTGGTGCGCGAGGTCTCGCCGGGCTTCAAGGTCAACATGTGGGGTTACAACGGCCAGAGCCCAGGCCCAACCATCGAAGTGGTCGAGGGCGACCGCGTGCGCATCTTCGTGACCAACAAGCTGCCCGAGCACACCACCATCCACTGGCATGGCCAGCGCCTCCCCAGCGGCATGGATGGCGTCGGCGGTCTGAACCAGCGCGCCATCCCCGTGGGGAAGACCTATGTGTATGAATTCGAGGCACGGCGCCCCGGCACCTTCATGTACCACCCGCACGCCGACGAGATGGTGCAGATGGCCATGGGCATGATGGGCATGTGGGTGACCCACCCGAAGGCCAAACACCCGCACATCAGCGAGGTGGACCGGGACTTCTGCTTCCTGCTCAATGCGTTTGACGTGGAGCCCGGCAGCAAGACGCCCAAGATCAACACCATGACGGACTTCAACATCTGGTGCTGGAACAGCCGGGTGTTCCCGGCCATCGACACGCTGAACGTGCGATTGAACGACCGGGTGCGCATCCGGGTGGGCAACCTCACCATGACCAACCACCCGATCCATCTGCATGGTCACGAATTCCTGGTCACCGGCACCGATGGCGGGCCGACGCCACCGTCCACCCGCTGGTACGAGGTCACCACCGATGTGGCCGTGGGGCAGATGCGCCAGATCGAGCTGATCGCCGACGAAGAAGGTGACTGGGCCATGCATTGCCACAAGAGCCACCACACCATGAACGCCATGGGGCACGACGTGCCCACGATGATTGGCGTGGACCACCGCGGCCTGGTCAAGAAGATCCAGAAGGTGGCGCCCGACTACATGCTCATGGGTGAACGCGGCATGGCCGACATGGGCGAAATGCAGATGCCCATTCCCGACAACACGGCCCCCATGATGACCGGCACCGGCCAGTTCGGCCCGCTGGAGATGGGCGGCATGTTCACGGTCTTCAAGGTCCGCAAGGACCAGAAGCCGGGTGACTACAAGGACCCAGGCCCGTACAAGTTCCCCGAAGGCACCGTGGCCTACGAGTGGAACGGCGCACTTCCCCCGACACCGCGTCCTGCGGCCAGCAGCGACACCACACCGGCCACCGCCCAGGCGATCAAGCCCACCGCCAAAGGCATGTCGCACTGAGCGCTCAGCGTATCCAAGTTCTCCTCAACTGTTTCCCAACCACAACCCTGAAAGACAACCATGAAATTCGTCAAGTTCAATAGCGCTTCCCGTGCTGGCTTTGTTTTCGCTGCTGCGGCTTTGGCAGCTTCCGCCACGTTCGCTGGTGGCACCCACGGCGGTGGGCACGATGAGTCGCCGATCGGCGAGGCCGGTGTCGCCGCAAACGTCACACGCACGATTGAAGTGGACGCCGCAGACAGCATGCGCTTCACGCCTTCGAACGTGTCGGTGAAAAAGGGTGAAACCATCCGTTTCGTCATCAAGAACTCCGGCAAAGTGCCGCATGAGTTCAGTCTCGGAACGGAAAAGGAGCTCAAAGAGCACTACGAGGTCATGAAGAAGAACCCGGGCATGGAGCACGAAGAAGCCAACAAGATCTCGCTCAAGCCTGGCAAGCAAGGTGAAGTTATCTGGCGCTTCACCAAGCCCGGCGTGGTGAACTTCGCCTGCTTGCATGTGGGCCACTACGAGGCCGGCATGAAGGGCCAGGTCAAGGTGGCAGCCAAGTAAGCGGCTTTCCGATCATCACAACCTCTACCCAACGACACAAGGATTCACGATGAAACTGCGACTGGTTCTGAGTGCAACCGCTCTGGCCTTCACGGCCTTTGCAGTCAACCCCGTGTTCGCTCAGATGAACATGGACCACGGAAAAATGGGCATGGCAGCCATGCCCGGCATGACCGACGGCGAGGTCCGCAGGATCGACAAAGAGGCGGGCAAGATCACCATCAAGCACGGTGAAATCAAGCACATGGAAATGCCTGGCATGACCATGGTCTTCGTGGTCAAGGACAAGGCCTTGCTGGAGAAGACCAGCGTCGGCGCCAAGATTCAGTTCATGGCCACGAACGAGAACGGTCAGATGACGGTGACGGACATCCAACCGGCGAAGTGATCCTTCACCGTTTCAAGTCACTCCGGTTAGCTGCGGCCGTCCTTGCTCTGGCAGGGGTTGCCGCAGCCTTTTTCGGGTGGCGATCTCCTGACCTCTTCCGATCAGAGCCTGTCGGGCTGCTTCGACCTGACGACGCCGTGATGCTCAAGCAAGGCGCGCTGATCTACCAGGTCCGCTGTGCCAGTTGCCATGGCGTGAAGCTGGAGGGTCAAGCCAACTGGAGAGAAAGGGCCCCAGACGGGCGATTGCCAGCGCCGCCCCATGACGAAAGCGGTCACACCTGGCACCACCCGGACGATGTGCTGTTTCAGCTAACCAAGGACGGCGTGGCGAAAGCCGCAGGGCTAGCGGACTACGCGACCAACATGCCCGCCTTCGGCGATTCCATCAGCGACGCCGACATCGTCGCCGTGCTGTCCTGGATCAAATCCCAGTGGCCACCCGAGACCCGCTCCCAGCACGACGAGCTCAACCGCCAGGCGAGCCAGCGTTCGCAACACTGAATCTGACTTTTTTGTCATCCTCGGGTCATCTTGCCGACCCTGATCGATTTCTACAGTGACTGCATGGCGTGAAGGTGTGACACGCACCACCCGGTGACCGATCACCTCCATGCCAGCTCTGGCAATCCCGCCAGCAGCCAGTCATGAAAGGAAATGGACATGTCCAAGTTGATTCGCTCTCTGGTGGCAGCCGCCATCGCCGGCATTGCGTTCGCGGCCGCTGCGCAGCAAACCGCAGACCATACCCAGCACCACCCGTCCACCTCGGCGGCCAGCACCGCAACCCAACAAATCGCACCTCAGGCCGGTATGCCCATGGGCATGTCTTCGATGCCGCAGATGCAGGAGCACATGCAGCAGCACATGGTCACCATGCAGGCACTTCGCGCCAAGATGGCCGCGGCCAAAACGCCGGCCGACCGCCAGTCTCTGATGGCAGAGCACATGAAGGCGATGCAGGAGGGCATGGACATGATGAAGGGTATGAAGTCCATGGGTGGCATGTCTGGCATGCCGGGGATGGGGACGCCTGGCGCCGCCACGCCGGACCTGACCCAGCGCCATCAAATGATGGAGATGCGCATGGACATGATGCAGAACATGATGGAAATGATGATGCAGCGCATGCCGCAGTCGCCTGCCAGCACCGGTGCCCAGTGACCGCGTCGACGTTCTGACGCAGCGCCAGCTTTCGTTTTCATTCAGGAGATTTTGTGATGTCGATGTATTCGCGGCGGCAGTTTCTGGGTAGCGTGGGTGCTCTGGGGGCCGCGACGGCCTGCCCAGGCATCTGGGCGGCCACCCTTGCCCAGTCAGGCCTGTCCTCAGAACAGATCCTTCGCCTTGAGGCACAGGCGGCGGGTTTCTCCAACCCCTTGCGACTCCCGGGAAGCAGTGGTCTCTTTGGCGTTCTGCCTGCGACAGACTTCAAGAAAGTCCATGTGGTCCGCAGCGAGATTGAAGTGTTGCCGGGGCAGCGCACACCCATCCTGGCCTATGCCGTGGAATCGGGTGGCAAGAAGTTCCTCAACCCGGCGCTTCTGGCCCGCCGTGGCGACGAGATGCGGGTGAAGCTGATCAATCACATCGATCAACCGACGGTCATTCACTGGCATGGCCTGGGTGTCGACTCCCGCAACGACGGCAATGGCCTCGACGTCGTGGCGCCGGGCCAGAGCATGGACTATGCGTTCGCCTTGCAGGACCGTTCGTCGATGTACTGGTACCACCCCCACGCCCACGGATACATTCCTCAGCAGGCCTATCACGGCCTGGCCAGCCTGCTGTTTGTCGAAGACGACGATGAAGCCGCCCTGCGCAAGGAGTTGGCGCTGGCGCTGGGGGAATCCGAAATCCCGCTGGTGCTCCAGGACAAGGAGTTCGATGCGCAAGGGCGCCTCCAGTACGCGCCCAGCGCCGCCCAGTCTTTCGGTGGCTGGGTGGGCAGCCGGCTGATGGTCAACCTGACCGAGCGTCCCCACCTGAAGGCCGGGCGTCGCATCGTGCGCTTTCGCATCCTCAACGGCAGCAACGCGCGCAGCTACCGGCTCGCGTTCCTGCAGGACGGCAAGGCGCTGGGCTTCTACCTGGCGGGCACGGACGGTGGCCTGCTCGCGCAGCCCTTGCGTATCGATCAGACCTTTCTCTCCCCGGGCCAGCGGCTGGATGTGCTGGTGGATTTCCGGGAAGCCAACCCCACCCGCCCGGTGACCCTGGCATCCTTGCCCTTCGACCCGATGCACCAGGAGGGTGGTCATGACATGGCCGCGATGGACCACAGCCAGCATGGGGCGGCACAAGGCGCCGCCTCGCCCGTGGCGATGGCCATGGAAGGCGATGCACTGGCGCTGATGCGCATCGACCTGGAGCCGTCCAGCACACCCTACGACCGCCGTCTGCCTGCACGCCTGTCCAGCCTCACCGCTCCGGCTGAGCCGGCGGGCGCTGCGCGGCGCATGCAACTGGGCCACGATGGCAAGGGCCACTGGACGATCAACGGCGGGGTGTTCGACCACGCTGCGGTCCCATTGACCGTCCAGCGGGGCACGCGTGAAACCTGGCTGATCGAGAACGCCGAACGCAGCATGCCGCACCCCATGCACCTGCACGGGTTCTCGTTCCGGGTGCTCGAACGCCTGGGCAGTCCCGCGCTGGTTCGCACCCTGGCCGGTGCACGCGGCCTGCTGCCTCAGGACCAGGGCGTGGTCGACACCCTGCAGGTGTGGCCAGGTGAATCCGTGCGCATCGCCATCGACTTTTCGCATGCGCACCAAGGCGATCAGGACTACGTCTTTCACTGCCACACGCTTGAACACGCCGAGGCGGGAATGATGATGCGATACGCGGTCAAAGCCTAGCCAACGGAGCACCAGACACCATGAACCACGATGACAACGAACCCCATGTGCCTTCTTTCTGGCGGCGCCCAGCCGGCATGGCGCTGGCGACAGCTGCCTTGATCGCCGGGTTCTATCTGCTGCGCGAGCACTGGGGCCATGTCACGGGCTACTGGCCCTACCTGCTGTTGCTGGCGTGCCCGCTGATGCACCTGATGCATGGGCACGGCAACCATGCACAGACGCCACGGCGCACCTACAACGACAAGGAATAGGGCCATGGACATGCATGCACAGCATCACCACGACAACCACCCGCCGCCCCAGCCCGTCTCGCCCACCGATCTCAAGGACCCGGTGTGCGGCATGAAGGTCACGGCGCAGTCGGCGCACACGTTGAAACACGAAGGTCGTCCCTACTACTTCTGCAGTGCCAAGTGCCAAGGCAAGTTCGCGGCCAACCCGCTGCAGTACCTGGTGTCCACGGCGCCTGCAGACTCCGCGCCAGCGGCTGCCGGCACGGTCTATACCTGCCCGATGCACCCCGAGATTCGCCAGGAGCATCCAGGCAACTGCCCCAAGTGCGGCATGACGCTGGAGCCCCTGCTGCCGGAACTCGAAGACGACGACAACCCCGAGTTGCGCGATTTCCAGCGCCGCTTCTGGTGGACGCTGCCGCTGACCGTGATGGTCTTTGTGCTCGCCATGTTCGGCCACCGCCTCCAGTGGATGGACATGACCGTGCAGAGCTGGGTCGAGCTGGTCTTGTCCATTCCCATCGTCCTGTGGGCCGGCTGGCCGTTCTTCTCGCGTGGCTGGCAATCGGTGATGAACCGCAGTCCCAACATGTGGACCTTGATCGGGCTGGGCACGGGGGCCGCGTTTGTCTACAGCGTGGTCGCGACGGTCACGCCACAGGTGTTCCCGGACTCGTTCATCTCCATGGGCCGCGTCGCCGTGTACTTCGAGGCCGCCGCTGTGATCATCTCGCTCACGCTGCTGGGCCAGGTGCTCGAACTCAAGGCACGGTCGCAGACTTCGGCCGCCATCAAGTCGCTGTTGGGCCTGGCGCCCAAAACCGCCCGCCGCATCCGCGCCGACGGCACGGAAGAGGACGTGCCGCTGACCCATGTGCACGTGGGTGACTTGCTGCGTGTGCGCCCCGGCGAAAAAGTCCCGGTGGACGGCGAGGTGACCGAAGGCGGCAGTTCGGTCGATGAATCCATGCTCACGGGCGAGCCGATGCCAGTGGCCAAACGGGTGGGCGACAAGGTGATTGGTGCCACGCTTAACACCAGCGGCGCGCTGGTGATGCGCAGTGAGCGCGTGGGTGCGTCCACCATGCTGTCGCAGATCGTGCAGATGGTGGCCCAGGCACAGCGTTCCCGCGCGCCGATGCAGCGCATGGCCGACGTGGTGGCGGGCTACTTCGTCGTCACGGTGGTGGGCATTGCCTTGCTGACTTTCTTCGGCTGGGGCCTGTTCGGCCCCGAGCCGCGCTGGGTGTTCGGCCTGATCAATGCGGTGTCGGTGCTGATCATTGCCTGTCCCTGCGCCCTCGGTCTGGCCACACCCATGTCCATCATGGTCGCGACCGGTCGGGGCGCCACGCACGGCGTGTTGTTCCGGGACGCCGCGGCGATCGAGAACATGCGCAAGATCGACACCCTCATCATCGACAAGACCGGCACCCTGACCGAGGGCCGCCCGAGTTTCGAGCGCGCTATTCCCGCGCCCGGTTTTGAAGCCAACGAGGTGCTGCGCCTGGCCGCCAGCCTGGACCAGGGCAGCGAGCACCCGCTGGCCGAAACCATCGTGCGCGCCGCCCGCGAACGCGGGATGGCGCTGGACAAACCCGAGAACTTCGAATCCGGCTCGGGCATCGGCGTGCGTGGTCAGGTGGCCGGGCGCCAGCTGGCGCTGGGCAACACCACGCTGATGGAACAGCTCGGTGTCTCCGTCGCGGCGCTGGTGCCACAGGCCGAGGCCTTGCGCGCAGAAGGTGCCAGCGTGATGCACCTGGCCGTGAATGGCCAGCTGATGGGCCTGCTGGCGGTGTCCGATCCGGTCAAGGCCAGCACGCCGGAGGCCTTGGCGACCCTCAAGGCATCGGGTCTGCGCATCGTGATGGCGACCGGTGACGGCCTGACCACGGCCCAGGCTGTGGCCGCCCGCCTGGGCATCGACGAGGTGCATGGCGAGGTCAAGCCGGCTGACAAGCTGCTGCTGGTCGAGCGCTTGCAGAAAGAAGGCCGCGTGGTGGCCATGGCCGGTGATGGCATCAACGATGCGCCGGCACTGGCCAAGGCCGATGTGGGCGTGGCCATGGGGACCGGGACCGACGTGGCGATGAACAGCGCGCAGGTGACCCTGGTCAAAGGCGATCTGCGCGGGATTGCTATAGCGCGGGCGCTGTCGGAAGCGACCGTGGGCAACATGAAGCAGAACCTGGTGTTTGCCTTTTTGTACAACGCACTGGGCATCCCGGTGGCCGCCGGTGTGCTGTACCCGTTGACGGGCTGGCTGCTGTCGCCCTTGATTGCTGCGCTGGCCATGAGCCTGAGCTCTGTGTCGGTTATTGGCAATGCGCTGCGCCTCAGGTCGGCACGGCTCTAGCGCAGGCTCACCCTACAACGAGGTCTGACCATGGACATTGTTGCGCATGGGGTGTGGGTGGGCCTTGGCGCAGCGTGGATGCATAGGCATCGACGCCTGGACCGTCGCACTGCAACCCTGGCGATCGGTATGGCGGTGGTGCCTGATCTGGTCCAGTTGCTTCCTCTGGGATACCTTGCACTGCTCACTTCGAATGGCTGGTCTGTCCTGCAGGCCTATGCCAATGCGCTGCCGGGCTATGAGCCGGCGATGTCTCCAACCATCACGGCACTCACGCACCACCTGCATTGTGTGATGCACAGCGCCTTGGTGGCCGGTGTGGTCACTGCCGGCTGCTGGCTGTGGTTGAGACGCCTCTGGATACCTTTGCTGGGCTGGTGGTCCCACATCCTGATCGATGTCTTTACCCACTCGGCTGATTTCTACCCATCCCCGGTTTTTTATCCGGTGACCTATTGGGGGTTCGACGGTATAGCGTGGAACACCCCGTGGTTCATGGTGGTCAACTATCTGGCTATGTTGGCTGTTGCCACCGTGATGTTCCGCCACAAATAGAAAAGCCACCCCAAGACAGGGTGGCTGTTTCTGCGCAGAGGTCGCGATCAGTTGTGGTGACCCTTGCGCGCCAGGATATCAAGACGAGCGACTTCGTTGCCCACCGTGCTGATCTTCTGACCGTCCACCGATTGAACGACCTCTCCTTTGGCGAGGTATGCAGTGCGTCCAAATTGGTTGGTTTTGGCCATGTTCCCGTCCTTGAAGACGTACAAGGTCTCGCCATTGACCAGCGGCACCGTCTGCTTGGCCTCGGATTGGGCCGCATCCATGGCAAAAGCCGGGAGGGTTGCGGCGAGCGAAAGGACGAGGATGTTGAACTTGCGAATCATGGTTGCTCCTGAAAGTTTCACGTTGATCGGGTGATGCAACGAGGTACCGTGTACAGATGCAATGTAGTGAGGTGCGGGTGACCGCTAGCTTGCCTGCAGATGACAGTTTTGACTGCTATTTGTCAGCCCGTCACGCCGTCGTAGAACAGCTTCCAGCGGCCCTGTTCTTTGCCCCAATACTGGCGCTTGACCAGCCCGCGTGTCTCCCCCGCCACGACCTCGGCAAAGTTGACCACCGTGACTTCGGTGCCGCGCTTCCAGCGAAAGATCGACACCTCCTTGAGATCGATGCGCCGGTTCTGGCGCGTTGGCGCTGCAGCGCGCACCAGCGTCTTGAGCGGCCGGTCCTGCACCCCTTCGTCTGCCTGGAAATCTCGGGTGGACAGGGCCTGGATCGTCGCCCGGTCGCCCAATGACCTGGCTTCCGTCCAGCGGGAGAGCAACTCGCGGAACTCCGCTCTGTGGCTGGAGAGCGTGTCCGGTCTGACCCAAGTCACCTCGTCGGCAATGATGACCGGCGTGCGGCGCGGCTCCAGCTCGCGCATGAGGTAGGCCATGTCGTCGTTGGCCAAGGCGACACAACCTTCGGTGGCGTAGGGGCTGCGGACGTAGGACACGCGAGGAACGCCATGCAACCATATGCCGCCGCCCGTGCGGCCCATCCGGCGGTCGTGCTCGTTAGGGTAGTTCAGCGGCAGCGCGCCGATGCCGTACAGCTCTTCGACCTGCTGGTCGTCCAGCCGGCTGGTGATGTGGTACACACCCAGCGGCGTGCGCAGATCGCCTTCCACCTCTTTGTCGAACCCCGCTCGACCGATGGATGCATAGAAACTGCGGATCAGCTGCAGGCCGCCGGACTGCTGCGCGAACACATAGACCCGTGAATGGCTGGCGTCCACGACGACCACATGCCGAACATTGCGGGCAAGCTCCAGCACCTGCTCCGGCACGGTGCCGGGCGGTGGCATCTCTCTGAGCGAACCCAAGCGCCGGGTGGCCTCGGCGCGCAGTTTTTGCAGTTGCTCCCGAACCGCGGGAGGGCCATCCGTCACCGTGGCGAAGCTGGGAAGCGTTCCACTCTGGGCCATCAGAAGGTCCCCGTAAACGAGTTGTCCCAACTGGAAACCTGGCACGTCACGCACCAGCGCCGCAGCCAATGGCAGGGCTTGCCGGTCCCCGGCTGCGATGGCGCGGTAGACCGCGATGAGGCGTGCTTCCGGCGACGAACGCAATGAGCCGGCCAGAACAGCGCCATCGTTCAGGCTGCTCCTGGGGGTCTGGCCGCTGGCTTGCCCGAATGGCAGGACCAGAGACGCACCCGCGAGCGCGGCTCGGGAGAGCAACTTTCGTCGGGTGGTGACCCGATCGGGTGGTACCAACATGGCGTCGTTCTGTCCAAAGGTCATTGCGCGTGGGCCAGGGCGACGGAAGCGGCCATGGCGAGTTGTTCCCGCATGGCCTTGGACTCCTGCTTGAAGCCGGGCAGCTGGGCCACCGCAACGGTCGAGACCGATGGATCGCTGGCGATCCGCGACGGGTTGGTTTGCACGCCTTTGACGAGGTATTCAAAGTGCAGGTTCGGGCCTGTCGCCGTTCCGGTGGAGCCGACCGTTCCGATGGTCTGGCCTTGCTGCACGCGTTGGCCCAAGCGGACGGTGATGCGTTCCATGTGTGCATACGCGGTGGCGGCCTTGTCGGGGTGCTGGATCACGACGTAGTTGCCATAGCCACCCTGGCGACCGGCGAAGCTCACCACGCCGTCGGCCACGGTTCGGATCGGGGTTCCGGCCGGCGCGCCGTAGTCCGTGCCCTTGTGGGCTTTTTGCCCCCCGAACACAGGGTGGATGCGTGGCCCGTAAGAACTGGTGACCCTGGAAAACGCCAGGGGCGATGCCAGGTAGGCGCGTCGCTGACTCTCCCCATCGAGGCTGACGAACTCGCCCGCTTTGCCGGGCGCCCGGAACCACATGGCCTGGTGTGTTTCCTGGCCGCTCTGAATCTCGGCGCCCAGCAACTGCCCTGCGAACAGGATTTCACCATCCAGCTCGAAGGCTTCATAGACCAGGCCGACACGCGCGCCTCGCCGCAGGTCGCGCTGGAAGTCGAGGTCCCCGGAAAAAGCCTCCACCGTCTGCGCGGCGATGGCATCCGGAATGTCGGCCTGATCGGTGGCCGCGTAGAACGAGGAGCGAATGGTGAGCGAGCCAAACTGCACCAGGCGACGTGGCGTGGGCTGTTCGAGTCGGGCGTTGAATCCTCCGTCCTGCTGTTCCACCACCAGTCGGCTGACGCGCTGGTTGTTGGCGTCCACCCAGCGCACCGACAAGGTCTTCAATTGCCCCTCGGGGGTCCGGGTGACAGAAGCCAGCTTGCCAGATGCACCGGTCAGCAGCAGGCGCGATGTGACGTCACGCGCGAGAAAGCTCTGTGCTTCACGATCATCGACACCCAGCCGTTTGAGCAAGGCCTGGAGGGAGTCGTCACGGCGGGTGAGCTGCGATTGGTGAATCAGGAACTCGGGCGTCGATGCCGTCAGCGCAGGCTCCGCCAGAGGCGCATCCACGGTCTCCACCACCTGCCGAACCGGCCACTGGGCCGCGTCGGGCAAGTTGGGTGAGACGCCAAAGGCCACGACACCCGTGCCCAGCATCAGGCTGCCCAGGGCCGCCAGCACGGGCCGTCGGTGGCTTTGGATCAGTGTTTTCAAAGGGAGCAAGTGGACTGGCTTCATGGCAGGACAGACGGTGGCTTTGCCAAGGCTTGACGCGCCTCAAGCATTGGACAAAAGGATCTGGATGTCCGACGCGATCGTGGCGGCATCGGTTCCGTAGGCGGAAAACAGGCGGACCCGGGCTTCGGTGTCGAAGATGTACTTGCCTGCCGAATGGTCCATGGTGTAGGAGGTCGGGGTCGAGCCCGGGACCTTCTTGTAGTAGATCTTGAAGCCCGCCGCGACGTCCTTGAGTTCGTCGGGCTCGGGCCGCAACGCGATGAAGCTCGGGTCAAAGTTCGCCATGTACTCCTTGAGCAGCGCCTGCGTGTCCCGCTCGGGGTCCACCGTGATGAAGAGCACCTGCAACTGGTCACCCTGAGCGCCCAGCAGGCGCTTGACTTCCGCCATGGTGGTCATCGAGGTGGGGCAGACGTCCGGACACTGCGTGAAGCCGAAGAAAACGACCGCGATCTTGCCCTTGAAGTCCTTCATCGTCCTCAGGTTGCCAAGGTGATCCTTGAGCCGCAGATCCTGGGCGAAGGAGGCGCCGGTCACATCGGTGCTCTTGAACTTGGGAGCTTCTGGTGAACAGGCCATCAACGCAGGGATACCTGCCAAGCAAGCGAGAGACGTCTGAACAAATCGCCGACGGTCGATGGACGAGTCGTCTGAAATGGTTGAAGAGCGCTGTGTCATGTCACTTCCTGGCTTTGGCTACTTCTTCGGCCACGAGCGCCATCAACTGCTGATCGCCAAAAGACGGCAGTCCGCGGCCATTGACGAAGAACGTGGGCGTCTTGGTCACTTCCAGGGCGGTCAGGTCCTCGATGTCCTGCTTCAAAACTCCGTCAATGGCCGGAGTCTGTGCGTCGGCCTGTGCCTTGGCGATGTCCAGACCAGCATCTTGCGCTGCGCGGTACGCCAGATCGAGGTTGGGCTTGCCGTGGTCGGCCCATTGGGGCTGGGCGGCCAGCACCATCTCCAGCACGGGCAGGTATTTGTCCTGCAGTTTGGCGGCCTCCAGCAGTTTGACCACCTGATCGGAGCCCGCATGGAAGGGGGCGTACCGGATCACCAGGCGCACATCGTTCGGGTACTGCTTGAGGATGTCTTTGACGATGGGGTAGAAGGCGCGGCAGGTTTCGCACGCAGGGTCAAAGAACTCGACGATGGTGACCGGCGCGTTGCGCGGCCCAAAGACCGGCGAATGGAAGCGGACCAGGCGGTTGTCTGCCTGGCTGCCCGACGGGTTGACCGGCTGACCGGTGGACTCTTTGACGACCTGATTGACCTTTTCCGCCTGCGAGTTCTGGACCCGCTTCTGGTAGGCATTCATGCCCAGGAAGAAGAACACCAGGACGATGGCGACCAGGGCTGCGACGGTGATTTTTTTGGAATTCATCGGGAGGACTTTCTGAGGTAGACGACGAGAAGGATGACCAGCGCCAAGAACGCGGCCAATGACAGCCAGGGAATCTGGACACCATTGAGGATTTCGAGCTTCTGGTCCGCGCAAGACACCCCTGCGCTGCACGGCACCCAGGCTTTGGGGATCAGGCCCGCGACCAGCAGGGTGTGGTAGCCGGCCATGGCCAGACCGCCCAAGGCCAGGGCCAGGGCATAGACGGCGCCCCGGCGGTCATCGTTGAAACAGGCGATGCCCAGAACGATGGCGATGGGGAACATGAAGATGCGCTGGTACCAGCACAGCACGCAGGGCGTCATGCCCATGACTTCACCGATGAACAGCGCGCCCAGGGTGGCAGTGGTCGCCACCAGCCAGGCCATCAGCAGCAGGGTCCAGTCCTTCTTCATGGTTCGCTCCGGGTCTTGGCGGACGACAGTGGCAACGACATCAATCCCCAGCCGATCACGGCCAGGACGATGAAGACATCCGCCAGGTTGAACGCCGGCCAGTGCAGACCGCGCCAGTGCACGTCCAGGAAGTCGGTCACCGCGCCGTTGAAAACGCGATCCAGGAGGTTGCCTGTTCCACCGGCCACGATCAGTGACCCGACCAGACGATCCAGGGGGGTGGCGTGTTTGACCAGGCTGGTGAAGGTGATGGGAACCACCACCAGGATGCTGATGGCAATGAGAAACCAGCGCTGCCAGCCACCCGCATCCGCGAAGAGCGAAAAAGCGGCCCCCTCGTTCAGGGCATGAACCAGGTTGAACCAGCTCGTCACCTCCACCGATGATCCAAAGGGAATCGTCGCGGCGAAGTAGGCCTTGGTCATCTGGTCCAAAGCGATCATGCCCCCCACTGCGAAGAGCCAGAGCAAGCGGGGGTGGGCCCGCCAAAGAGAAAAATGCATGAATCAATCCCGAAAATGAAAACATCACCAACCCCAAGGGATTGGTGCGCTTTGCAGGGATTGATGGGTGCGCGGAGCTACCGCGCGGTGAGCCAATCCCCGGTCAAACCGGGGATGTCCACCGTGGCCGATCAGGGCGGTCTATGAGCAAAGAATCCGACCATGGGCGAGGTCGAGGCAGAACCACCGAGCTGGCTTGAACGCACCCTGAAGAGGGCAATGCTTGCAAGGCCATGGAGCAACTGGCGTGGCAGGTTCCGCAATCGAAATCGGGCGACACGGCGCCAGCGGCCGACTGGTTGGCAGCAGACTCTTCGGCGATCTGGTGCTGGTGGGCGTGGTGCCCGAGATGCTGCACCGTGGCATCCTGGTCGTGCGCGCAATAAGACCCCGATGCAGCCCAGGACAGCTGCAGCGGCATCCACATCATCAACACGACTAGCAGCCAAGAACGCATGATGGAATTGTAGTGGTTGGCCTTCATGAAAACCGGTCAAAACCCTAGCGGCCTGAATCGCGGGCTCTGCTGATGGCGTCTGCAATGTCCTGCCGCACGGGCATGGGCTGGAAGGCGCTGATGTTCGAGCGGCCGCTGTTGCCCAGGGGCAAGCGCCCCAAGGCATGTCCCAGAGGAACCAGCATCAGGCGGACGATTTGCCCGCGGACTTCGGCCCAGTTTCGGGTGCGCCATCCGAGCCCCAGCATCAGCACATGGGTCTCCAGGTGCGGATAGAACCGCGTCTGGCCCAGCACATGCAGGGCTTCCAGCAAGAGCCAGCGCTGCCCGGGCTGGGCGTCGCTGGATTGCTTGTAGCTCGACAGCAGCCGCATGTACACCGCAGCGTCGAAATCAACGGTGTGCGAAGTGTCAGTGGGCGTGGCCATGGTGATCATCCGCTTGCAATTCACCACGGGCTTGGCGGAGCACCTGCCAGCCGGCGTGAAGGGCAAGCACTGCCATCAGACTGGCCACGATCAGGTCAGGCCATGCTTTTCCAGTTCCGAACACCCCCAGTGCGGCCAGAAACACAGCCACATTGCCAATCGCGTCGTTGCGCGAGCACAGCCAGACGCTGCGCATGTTGGCGTCGCCCTCCCGGAAGGCGTAGAGCATCCAGGCCACACCCACATTGGCGACCAGCGCCATGAGGGCCACCACGCCCATGGTCGGCGCGTCGGGCGTGCCCCCGTTCCAGATCGACCAGATGGCCTGGCCCAGGACATACACACCAAAGCCCATCATGCTGACGGCCTTGAGCATGGCGGCACGCGCCCGCCATGCCATTGCCGACGCCAGCACCGCCAGAGACACGCCGTAGTTCAGCGCGTCACCTGCGAAATCGATGGCATCGGCTATGAGAGACAGGGAGCCAGACGTGAACCCGGCCGACAGTTCAACAGCGAACATCGCGGCATTCACCGCCAGAGCGATCCACAACACCCGGCGGTAGCGGGTCAGGTTGGCAATCTGGGCGGGCTTGGGGGTTTCGTGCTCACAGCAGTGGGCGGACATGGGAACTCCTACAGGTACAGAATGAGGGTATTGAAAAACCTGGAGCGGCTCCAGAGTCAATTCCACTCCTCAAACGACCTGAAAAACCCTATGCGTATCAAGGAACTGGCCCAGGCCACTGGCGTGGATGTGGAAACCATCCGCTACTACGAGAAGCAAAGCCTGCTGCCAGCACCGGCGCGCCAAGACAACGGCTACCGCGACTACACCGACACCCACCTGGAACAACTGGCCTTCATCCGGCATTGCCGAGCGCTGGAGATGCCGCTGGCCGACATCCGCCGACTGCTGAGTGCGCTGGACGCACCGGGCAAGCCGCACCCGGACGTGGACCAGCTGGTGCAGGAGCAGATCGAGCGGGTGCGGGCAAGACTCAAGAGCATGCGAGCGCTGGAGAAGCAGTTGCTGCTGCTCAAGGCCAGTTGCGGGCGTTGTGACGACGACGGAGCCGATTGCGGCATCCTCAAGGAGTTGGTGGCCGCCGCACACGGTGAAGCCTGCGCTTGCCACTCGGTGAAGCTGCCCTGAGGCATCTGCACGGTCCCCCTGGCTGGGGTCAGCGGGCCGGCTGGAACATGATGATGCCCATGCCGATCAGAGCCATCGCCACGCCCGCGATATCCCACACGGTGGGACGCACCTGATCGACAGCCCAAAGCCACAAAAGCGCCACAGAGATGTAGACGCCGCCGTAGGCGGCATACACGCGACCGGCCGCCGTGTCGTGCAAGGTCAGGAGCCAGGCGAACAAGGCCAGGCTCAGGAAGCCGGGCACCAACAGCCACATGGACCGGCCTTGCTTGAGCCACAGGTAGGGCAGATAGCAGCCGATGATTTCTGCCAGCGCGGTGGCGACGAAAAGCAGCAGGATTTTCATGATGGCATTGTGCTGGCCGGTGGATAACCCAGAAAGACGTGCTGCTTGACTTTTTCTGGTGGTGCGTCCCGGCGTGCCGCCGTCGGGCTCTGTGGGCTGTGCCCCGCGCCCCATGCCGGGTCACGGCCATTCGGCTTCGATCCCTGCGCCTTCGGCCGTTGGCATCCCCCCGGCCTGCGCGCTGCGCTTGCTTGTCTCACGCCTGCTGTTGTGGTGGGGCTGGCTTGCTGATCCCTTCATCCTTGCACACCGTTCTCGCCGTCAAGGTCTGCGCGCCCTGTGGGCGCTGGCGGCCGTTCGGCCGTCTTCGAACCTGTGACCGCTGCGCTGCGGCGTGCCGGTTCCGGTCTCGGGCAATCCCGCCCGATCAATCGGAGATCACCATGGACGACAAGTCACACGTTTCGCTGGAGCAGCAGCTTTGTCTGGTGTGCGGCACCTCTTTTGACACGGGCAACATCCTGCTGGATCGTCGCCTGCGCGCGAGCATGAAGCACCACACGACGACGGGCTGGGGACTGTGTCCCGAGCACCAGCGTTTGTTCTCGGAGGGCTTCGTGGCCTTGGTCGAATGCGATCCACAGCGCAGCGGAACGCCGTCGGGTTCGGGCCTGATGAAGCCTGATCAGGCGTACCGCACCGGGCGGCTGGCGCATTTGAAGCGGGATGCCTTCGCCCGGGTGTTCAACGTTCCGGTCGCGGCCGAGCAGCCGTGTGTCTTTGTCGAGCTTGGCGTAATCGAACAACTGCAGGCGATGGTGCCTGCGACAGATTGACGCTGCGTTGAGGCCTTGAGGCGCCGCCCCGTACATCGCGGGAGCGGCGCTTTTCTGTTGCTGTGCTGCGCTGTTGGGGTTGACCCTCAACCCAATAGGCCGATCCCTTTCTCTCCGGCAGTGCTGCGCGATTCGCACCCCCTGCGCGCCGGTTTCACCGGCTTGCCTGGCCTCTGCGGGCGCTCCCCCCGTCAAGGGCCGCTGCGGCGCCCGTGTCCTCGGCTGCGCCTGTGGGCCGCGCCAGCGCCTTCGCTTCCTCCCTTGACGGCGCACCCGCGCCGGCCCCAGCTGCTGCCCATGGCCGCGAAGGGCTTCGCGGCCCCTGCGGAGCCCAACACCCAAGGAGAGCGCCCATGCACAGCACCGACTGACTTCCCAACCTTTTCCCGATGTCTTCCATTGTTTGAACAAGGTCCCCGTGTGGGACAGGAGATTTCACATGAACACCGCTACCCAAACCGAAACCCTGGCCTTGAGCGCCGTGGCTGCTGCGGCAGTCCTCAGCACTGCCGCCATTGCCGGTGAATCCGTCACCGTGCCGGAAGTTGCACCCTACGAGCTGCACCTGATCCCCTTGTCGCGGCTGCGGCCTTCCAGCCGCAACGTGCGACAGAGCGGCGGCACGGCCATTCCCGAACTTGCCGCGTCCATCGCCCGCGTGGGTTTGCTGCAGAACCTGACCGTCATCACCTCGCCCGATGGGCAATGGTTCGAGGTGGTGGCCGGGCGTCGGCGGCTGGCCGCCTTGAAGTTGCTGGTCAAGCGCCACAAGCTCGCGAAAGACCATCCGGTGCCGTGCCTGCTGGTGCCCGACACCTCGGCCCGCACCGTGAGCCTGAGCGAGAACGTGCAGCGGGAGCCCATGACCCCGGTGGATGAACTGTTCGCCTGGAAGGCGCTGGTGGCCGAAGGCCGGTCGCTGGAAGACATCGCCGCCGACTTCGGCGTCACGCCGCTGGTGGTCAAGCGGCGGCTGCGTCTAGCCAACGTCTCGCCCCGCTTGCTGGCCGACTACCAGCAAGGCGCGGTGTCGCTGGAGCAGTTGATGGCCCTGGCGATCACCGACGACCATGCGGCGCAGGAAGCCGCGTTCTACGAAGTGCCACAGTGGCAACGCAGCCCGGAATCCCTGCGTGACCACCTGACCCGCGACGAGGTGGATGCCTGCCGCGATGCGCTGGCCCGCTTCGTCGGCGTCGAGGCCTACGAAGCAGCGGGCGGTGGCATCCGGCGCGATCTGTTCGCGGACGAGCAGAAGGGGGTGTTCCTCACCGATGCCGCTTTGCTGGAGAAGATGGCCCGCGACCGGCTGACCGATGCGGCCGAGTCGGTGCGGGCCGAAGGCTGGGGTTGGGTGGACATCACACCGCGCGTGTCGTCGGCCGAACTGCACACCTTCCAGCGGGCGCGGCGCTCGCGTCGGGAGCCCACCAAAGCCGAGGCCAAACGCATCGAGAAGCTGGAGGCGGAGCAGGCGCGGCTCCAGGACAAGCTCGACGACGAGTACGACGACCTGAGCGACGACGGTGCGCAGGCTCTGCACGAAGAACTGGACCGGCTGGGCGAGCAACTGGACGCCATCGAACAGACCCTGGTGGTGTACGAGCCCGGCGTCGTGTCCATGGCCGGCGCGGTGGTGTCGGTGGACCCCATGGGGCTGTGGTGGTGCATCGCGGGCTGTTGCGCGTTGAACAGGTCAAGGCACTGCGGGCGCAGGAGCGGCCAACGCCGGACGCACACGCAGGAGGCGAAGGAGGGCCAACAGATGCACCCGCCACCCGGGGCGGTCTGTCGGAGAAACTGGTGCGCCGCTTGAGCGCGCACCGCACCGCCGCCCTGCAAGCCGAGGTGGCCCGCCATCCGCGCATCGCGCTGGTGGCTCTGGTGCACCAGTTGGCGCAGCGGGTGATCCTGGGTGGCTACGGTGCATCGCCGGTCAACATCAGCGCCACACCGCAGGACCGGCTGGAGCAGCATGCGCCAGACGTTGCAGAGGCCCCGGCTTCGCAGGGCCTGCGTGCCGTGCGCGAGGCCTGGGCAGCGCGGTTGCCGGAAGACCCGAAGGCCCTGTTTGCCGAATTCCTGGCAATGGAGCAGGAAGAACTGCTGTCGCTGCTGGCCCTGTGCGTGGGCCTGACGGTATCGGCCATCGCTCACCGCGAAGACGAAGCCCCCGCCGCGCTGCTGGCGCAGGCGGTGGGGCTGGACATGCATGGTTGGTGGGCTCCAACCGCAGCGGGCTACTTCGACCACGTGTCCAAGGCCAAGGCATTGGAGGCGGTGCAGGTCTTCGCGCCGGGCGAGGTGCAACGACTGGCAAAACTCAAGAAGGCCCAGATCGCCGCCGAGGCCGGGCGGCTGGCCGCTGGCTCGGGCTGGCTGCCGCAAATGCTGACCGAGCCAGTGCAGGTTGAGGAAGGGCAGGGTGAGCAAGAGCCGGAAGAAACTCAGGCCGCTTGACGCTGCGACAAGTTCCGAAACGCCTCTTCACATCCCGGCTTCGGCCGGGATTTTTTGTGCGTCTCCGGCGCAGCCGGACCGCGCTCTGGTGCTGCGCATCGAGCCACCAGGCCACGCGTGACCCGGTGTCTCGACCCTGTCGGGCGCCGATCGCTGACGCCTCCGGCCGTTGGCATGCCCCCGGCCTGCGCGCTGCGCTTGCCTGTTTCACTCGGACATGTGTGGTGGGGCTGGCTTGCTGTTCCCTTCATCCTTGCACACCGTTCTCGCCGTCAAGGTCTGCGCGCCCTGCGGGCGCTGGCGGCCATTCGGCCGTCTTCGAACCTGTGACCGCTGCGCTGCGGCGTGCCGGTTCCGGTCTCGGGCAATCCCGCCCGATCACCGGAGTTGGTCATGCAGCACGATCTGTTCTCTTCCCTCGATTCCCTCCTGTCGGTGCCCGCAGGGGCGGGAGGCTTTCTCATCCGCGACCTGGCGGGCCAGTACCGGCCAGCCGAGGCCGACGAGGTGCTGCTGGCGGCACAGAGGCTGCTGGCTGCACAGGTGCGTGGCAGCGATCTGATGGACTCGCCTGCTGTGGTGAAGGACTTCTTGCGCGCCCGACTCGGAAACCTTCCGCACGAGGTGTTTGCCGTGGTGCACCTGGACTCCCAGAACCGCGTGCTGGATTACGTCGAGATGTTCCGCGGCACGGTCAGTCAGACATCGGTGTACCCGCGCGAGGTCGTGCGCGATGCGCTGCTGCGGAACAGCTCCGCATTGGTCCTGGTGCACAACCACCCCAGTGGCGAGGCCCGTCCGTCGCGCGCTGACGAACACCTGACGCAGACCATCAAGGCCGCAGCGGCGCTGGTCGATGTGAGGGTGCTCGATCACTTCATCGTCGCCGGCGACGTGATCTGCTCGATGGCCGAATGCGGTCTGGTGTAACCCATGGGGCCGTCGGCCCCAATTTTCTTGTTGCTGAACAGTGCGCTTCGCACGAGCGCAGGGAAGGGCGGAGCATGGCCGGTGATCACCAGCAGCACGGGGAGCAGCGGCCCTGTCCCGTGCCCGGGGACCGCGGTCTGGTTTCCTTCCCGCTGCGCGGGAACGAGCCCGCTGGACGAACTGACGCTCGGTTCGCTCCCGCCGCTGCGCTGTGGTCCCGTCCCACCCGCCAGATCGTCCCCCCCGGGCACTCGCCATGCCCGAAGCCGGGCCGCTGGGAATACCGGAGACGGCGAATCCCTGAAGTGATCGCAGCGGCTCGAACGCCGCGCCAGTCGCTGCGCTTGGTGTCACGCCGTCCGCAGAGCCGCCGCTGCTCAAGTGGTGCGGTCGCCTGCGCTTTGCTGGTCGCCCGAAGAGGCTAGGGGCAGCGCGTGCGCCATTGGGCCCACCGCAATCCCCCCACGGCGCCCCCATCCACAGGTGAGGGGGACTTGTGGGGGGATCTTTCAGCGGTGGGCCAGGTGACTGGCTCACTGTTTCGTGCTGCAAGGTGTCCCCATCCCCCACCCCTTCCCGAGGGAAGGGGCTATGCCCACCCCCCGCCCGCCCGTGGGCGGGAGCGAGGGAGTCCGAGCGAGAGGATCAGCTTTGAGGAACCCGGATCGGGGTCCGGCTGATCGCTCTTGCAAGGAGTTCCATCATGGCCAACGTTCAAGTCATCCAGCGCCACGCGCACCTGGCCGGTGCCGTCAAGCTCGAATTCGTCAACGGGCGCGACGGCAAGGTCGCCAAGGCGGTGCTGACCGCCATCAGCAACAGCCGCCGGGGCAGCGGCGAAGAGCGGTCCGAAGAAGCCACCGCGATCCAGTGGACGCTGTGGGCCAAGCAGGCCGAACACGCCGCCGAGTACCTGGGCAAAGGTTCGCACGTGAACATCGTCGGGCGGGTGCGCAACAACCACTACCAGGACAACGACGGGGTGGAGGTCTACGGGCTGGCGTTCACCGTGGACGAAATCGACTACCTCGACAGCAAGGCCGAAGGCGAAGCCCGCCGCTCGCGTGAGGGTGCGGGTGATCCACCTGCTGCTGCCCCGAGCGCAGCCAGCAGCCGCAAGGCCCGCAACGAGCGCCAACCTGCGCACGCCTGACCCCGCAAGCCGGGCGGTTCCGCCGCCCGGCATTCCCCATTTCTTCATTCCCCTTTCACCAAACCTGGAGCATCACCATGATCTCTACCGCCCATTCCCCCCGTCTGGCCGCCCGCTTTGGCCAGAACACCTTCGTCATCCGCAGCGAAAGCCCGCTGGCCGAAGACCAGATGCGCCGCGCTGCCCCGTCCATCTTTGCCGAAGGCAAACACGGCAGCCGTTCCGAGCGCTACACCTACATTCCCACCATCGACGTGCTGCGCGGTCTGCGCCAGGAGGGCTTCGAACCCTTCATGGTCGCCCAGAGCAAAAGCCGCATCGAAGGCAAGACCGAGTTCACCAAGCACATGATCCGCATGCGCCACGCCGGGCAGGTGAACACCCGGCCCGAGGCCAACGAGATCATCCTGATCAACAGCCACGACGGGGCCAGCAGCTACCAGATGCTCGCTGGTCAGTTCAGGTTCGTCTGTTGCAATGGTCTGGTGGTCGGAGACATTACCAACGACATCCGCATCCCCCACAAGGGCAACATCCAGGACGAGGTGATCGAAGGCGCGTTCCGGGTGCTGGAGGACTTCGAGGTGGTGGACGCGTCCACCGACCGCATGAAGGCGCTGCCGCTGCATCGTGAGGAACAGCAGGCCTTTGCCACCGCCGCCCTGGCGCTGCGCTACGGTGAGCGGGGGGAGGGCGAACCACCGGCCCCGGTGACCGCCGAGCAGCTGATCGAAGCCCGCCGGCCGGAGGATTTCGGCAACAGTCTGTGGACCACATTTCAGCGGGTGCAGGAAAACGCCCTGCGTGGTGGTCAGCCCGGGCGCGGTGCCAAGGGCCGACGTCTGCACACCCGCCCGGTGGCCAGCATCGACCGCAGCGTGAGCCTGAACCGGGCGCTGTGGGTGCTGGCCGAAGAGATGCGCAAGCTCAAGGCCTGAGCCACAAGGTATGAAAGAACCCGGCGCTGGATTCAACCTCGAATCCAGCGCCGCCCGCACGCCGCAGTGCATCCATCATCGAGCGGTGCGTGCGCGTGAACTTCTGAAACGCGCTCGCCGGCCGGCGCCGGCTCGCGCGATCCCGGCCGCCGGCGCATCGAGCGCGGCACCCGGGAAACGTCCTCCGCCTCGACCTCCCTTGTCGATCGCGCTGGAGGACACCTCATGAAGACCCTTGTGCTCGCCAACCAGAAGGGTGGTGTCGGCAAATCCGCCGTCGCCACCTTGCTGGCCCACTACTTCCGCAAACTCGGCTGCCGCGTGCTGGCCATCGACCTGGACCACCAGGGCAATTTCTCGGACCCGCTGCGCAAGTCCCAGCGCGCGGTCGTGGCCGAAGTCCCGGCCAGTGCCTTGCTCACGCAGGTGAACCCGGTCATCCCGGCCGCGGACTTCGTCCTCGTCGCCGCTGACCAAGGTCTTTCCGGGCTGGAGCGCCAGCCCAGCCTGCACAACGACTTCGCGAACCACCTGCGCGCCTTCCTGAAGGCCATGGACGACCGGTTCGATGTATGCCTCATCGACACCAACCCCAACCCGGACATTCGCATGATCTCGGCCCTGGCCTCGGCCGACTGCGTGCTCTCGCCGATCCAGCTCAACCAGGAAGCCCTGGACGGCGTGCACGCCCTGCTCAACCACCCTCGGGTGGGAGTGAGAAAGATCACGTCGATGCTCAACCCGAAGCTGCGCCTGATTGGCTTGTTGCCGGTCATGGTGGAGGCCAACCCGTTTCAGCGGGAGAACTTCCTGCAACTGGTGCAGAAGTTCCACCCCATCCTGATTCCCTACGGCACCAGGCCTGGGCAGTACGCCTCCATGCCGCGCCGCTCGGTCGTGGCCGAAGCGCAGGCCGAAGGTCTGGTGCTGTGGGAGATGAAGAAGACCGCTGCGCGAGACGCCTGGCGCGAGATCGTGGTGGCCATGGTCGTGATCGCCAAAGCTGTGCTGGATGGTGCGCCGACACAGACAACCCCCATCACCCCCATCAACGGAGCGGACCATGGCCCTGTCGCTGGATAGTCTGGACCTGCTGCCGCCGGCCGGGGGCGAGGGCGGTACCCCTTTGCGGATTCCGCTGGACACCATCGACGAAGACCCGGACCAGCCCCGGCAGGAGTTCGACGAACAGAGCCTGGACGAGCTGGCGGAGACCATTCGCGAACGGGGCGTGCGTCAGCCTGTCTCGGTTCGAACACATCCCACGCAACCTGGGCGCTGGATGCTCAACTTCGGCGCCCGACGCTTGCGGGCCTGCCAGCGGGTCGGACTGTCCGAGATCCCCGCCTTCGTGGACCAGACCGCCAACAGCGTGGACCAGTTCATCGAGAACGAACAGCGCAAGGGCCTGAGCCCGCTGGAGATCGCGCTGTTTGTGCAACGGGCGCTGAACCAGGGGCAGACACAGGCCGACATCGCGCGCGCCATCGGCAAGAGCCGGCAGTACGTGACCCTGGCGACAGCCTTGATCGATCCGCCGGACTGGTTGATGGCCGCGTACCGGGAGGGGCGTTGTCGAGGGCTGACCGAGCTGCATGAACTGCGCAAGCTGGCCGGGGAACATCCGCAGTACGTCGAGGCCTGGGTATCGGATCGCCAGGCCATCTCGCGCGAGATGGTCCTGTCACTTCGGTCCGACCTGGCAGAGGGTTCGGGCAGTGTGAGGCGCGGCACTTCGGCATTGATCGAGTCCGTGGAGGCCAGCCTCGGGAAGTGCTCCGATCAAGGCCTTCTTGTGAAGAGCCGTCCAACAACAGGCGCCAGCACCGAGACCAGGCCTCGTATGCCTCTGCAAGCCTCGTTGAGACTGCTGGCGAGCTTGGATGGTGTCGAGGTGGTTCTCAACGCCCTGCAGGCCCCAGCACAGGCAGGGCAGGTCTATGTAGTGTCTGTGAAGGGTGGCCCGCTGCAAGCGGTGCAAGCCAGCCGCCTGACCTTGATCGGCTGGACCGGGCTGTGAGTTGTCAAGCAGCTTGACAACTCATCGCCTGAAGTGGCCCTGAACCACTTCTTTTTCCTGGCAGCTGCGCCCCGGCTTTGACTCCGTCGGCTTGCTGCAAATCCCCTCCCGATCGCTTTACCTGCCTCACCAGGTTGTCAAGCAGCTTGACAACCTGGTGGGCGGGAGCCTGCCTGTGTCTGCTGGATTTCAGGGTGAATCCAGCGCCTCGGTTCTATCGATCCTCGGTGAACATCAGTGCATGGGTGATTGCAGGATAGGCGCCGCGGCGTCGGTTGTCCGACACGTTCACCCCGGGTGATCTCGTGTCCGGAGGCGATCATGGAGTCCCATTCTCGCGAGCGCATCAGCATCGACCTGCAAGGCCTGAAGGGCCTGCTGCTGGACCGGTCTCAGGCATTGGGCATGTCGCCCTCGACCCTGGTCAGAACGGCCTTGGTTCAAGCACTGGGGGTACCTGCGGACCCCGAGTCGGAGGTGTCCGGGAACCCGCAGCACAAACAGGTATCGGCCAAAACACGCTTGTGCCTGCGCATGACCCGCGAAGACATTCAGACCATCCTGGCTGCTGCGAAGCAGGCGGGCCTGAGCCCTGGTAGCTACGTGGCGGAACTGGTGGCGGGAGCTCCCTGGCTCGTGAGCGGCGCCAGCAAGGCGGAGCAACTGGCCGCACTCACAGGCTCCAACGCCCATCTCGCTGACCTCAGCCGCAACATCCACGCCCTCACACGCCTGCTGACCCTTAGCAACGTGCCCAAGGCGCTGGTCTACCGGGACATGCTCGACACGCTGGATGGCGACGTTCGGCGACACCTCGCCCAGGCAGCGGCCTTGCTGGCCGACCTGCGGCCGCGTGGGACATCCGCACTGACTTCTCGGCACCTGAGCCGATGACCACCAGGAGGACACCATGACCCAGACGCCCAACATCGACGGGGTGCTCATCCAGTGGGGTGATCGCCTGTTCTACCCAGGCAACCGGGTGGTCAAGGTCAAGCCTCAGCCCAAGCTGGGCGATGGAGGCATGCGCCAGCGCGCAGACGCCATCCGCAAGCGCATTGAAGCCACCGTGGTGAAGAGAGCGCCGCAGGTCATGGTCAAGGTCACCGGGGGAGGGCGGGGCATGCTGGCGATTGCGGCCCACTTCCGCTACATCAGCAAGAACGGCCGACTCGACATCGAGACCGAACAAGGCGACACGGTGCGCGGCAAATCCGCTGTGCACGAGCTGGGCGAAGACTGGCGCTACGGCGGTAGCCTGATCGGGGAAGAAGGCTACCGGCGCGAGGCCTTCAACATCATGCTGTCCATGCCCCGAGGAACTGACCCGCTGATCGTGCAGAAAGCAGCGCGCGAGTTCGCGCAGACCGAGCTGGCTGACCACAAGTACGTGATGGTGCTGCACGACCACCAGGCCAACCCACATGTGCACATCAGCGTGCGGGCAGAGTCCATGAGCGGCAGGCGCCTCAACCCCCGCAAGGCCGACCTGCAGCGATGGCGCGAGACCTTTGCCGAGAAGCTGCGCGGCTATGGGGTTGAGGCCGAGGCCACCCGGCAAGCCACGCGAGGGCGAGACACCAGCTATCCGGACCTCTGGCGGCTGAAGGCCAATGAGGGCGGTCGGTTGAGAAAGGTCCGACCCGTCAATAACTCAGGAGCCAAGGCGCGAACCAGCCGGGAAGAGGCCATAAAGGGCTGGCTGCACATTGGGCAGGCCTTGGCGGCGTCACCTGATGCACGGGATGTCAAGCTGGCCGCTTCGATCGCTAGCTTTGTTCAGGAGGTTTCAGAGTCGTGGAAGCAGCAGGTGAAGTCGCAAAACGCGGCGAACGGGTACCGAAGATTTGAGCCAGAAGTTGGACCTGAGACGTGCCGTTGATGCAGACGGGAGCTGCTACTAGCAAGGTGTTGCCAGGATGGGCCGATCAAGGGATCGGGAACGATCTGAGCGACTTACCAGGGTTTCGAGTGCTTCTTGATGAAGGTTCTTAGCAGTCGGGTACGTGGCGCGCTTTGGTCCAAGGAGTCGCATAAGGAGCGAAGGTACTTTGAACCACCCCAGAGGTTCCATATCTCCTCCACCAGCTGAAGGAATAGGTCGTCTGAGCGTACAAGCTGGGTTAGGCTATCTGCCCAAAGATGCAGCTCCGCGCACTTTCGGGCCGTGGCTCGGCGCAGCCGGATGGCGAAGTCCCACTGCTGTCCAAATGGAGCCCAAGGAAGAGAGCTCTCGAACAGTCGCCACTGTTGCTCTGGGAAGTTATCGCTTACGGCAGCAGCGTGAAGTGGCTCGAAAGTAAGTTTGAGCAGTTCCGCGACGCTGCGTGAACGCCAACCGAGAGCCCTACGAAACCCGAAGACCTGCAGTTCGAAAGGCAACTGGCCTTCTGCGGCAGTGACCCTATTTAGCGCTGTGTACCAGGGGTCGACGCCAACATCGTTTGGAACAGCATCAGGATCAAGGGTGGCCGCTAGAAGCAGTAGCAGCTTGCTCGTAGGAGCAGACTCATTTGTGAGGAACTGCGCGACTGCGTTGAGATCCGCGCACACGAATCGCAACCAAGGGCGAGCTATGTAGTCGACGTTCGACGAACCGGCCAAGCATTGCAGGCAGTTGAGCGCGGCGACGGACCCAACAACCCGTACCGCTGCCTGAATTGAGATAGGCTCAGTGAGCCCAAGCATCATTGCTCGCAGGACAGCGTCCTTGGTGAGATCTACTCCCGCCTGCGCTGCCAACGTCGGTAGCAGCTGTGTTCGTTCCCAGAAATGTGGGACTTCAGCCGTCGCTGGAAGGAGACTCAAGAGCGGAAGGGCTAGGTCGTCGACTTGCGAAAGTTTGTCTATCACCTCATCGGCAGGGATGGCGTCAACACCAGCGCGGATTGCATCGCGAAGCTCTGGGTGTGCATCGTTGCTCAGATGGAGCAGTCGACGTGGGTCGCGCCGCCATAGCATCTGGACAAGTGAGGCTTGCTTTTCGCTAACTACGGTCTCCGGGAGTAGTGCGAAGTTGTCAATGACGAAGTCCAGTACGTGATCGTCGACCGCTGAAGGGAAGTTGGCCATCGCTGCTTGGGTGACGATAGACCTTACCAGCGTTGATGCCGAGAAAACGGGCGATAGCTCTACACGCCTAATAGCATCTGACACGCCAACAGTGTCGGTCGATTCCAAGGCTGCGTGGAGGCTGCAGAACGGGCGCATTGCCTCGCGGCCACCAAGCATGTCTGCACCTAGCTTTCGCAAGAACGGTCTCAGCGTTGAGGTCTGTGGAAACTGAGCGTCATGAAGCAGGTCATCAAGCCATGGCCCTGTCGATTTCGACGTTGCTTCAAAACCATCCGCGGTCGAGGCAAAGTGTAGGTGTGAACTCGACTCGCTGCCAGATATGAGTTGAAGGTCGAAAGGCATGCCCTCTTGAGAGCGATCTCGCGATGTCAGAGTGCAGAACCGAAAGGACCGCTTGAGGCGCGGCCACTGTTGGTCCCACAGTCGTAGCACTGCTTCGTCGACTTCATCACCTTCACTTCGGCGCGCCCATACCTGAGCATCTGGGTGCTCGTAGACAGCACTAGCAAGCTTTGCGAACCATGACGACGCTGCGGGTGAGAACGGGCGCCCGACGAAATGCTCGTTAGGCTCGACTAAAACACTCCTCGAATAGACGTCCAGTGACGGGGTAGTCGGCCGTTGAAAGAGACCTGCGACTGTCGAGGGCGCAGCTAAGGCTGCTAGGTCAGCGAAGCCGATAAGAACGGTGTGCGTCCAGACACATCCGGGGCGTGACATCTCGGGTGCCGGCCATGTCTTGGCCAATGCATACATACCCGACTCAGCCAACGGGTAGCCGGTGAGGTAAGGCAATCCTAGCGACGCAACGCCGGGTCCCGCCACGTCGCTCATGACAAGCATTAGCCTAGCATCCTTGGTAGGAAGGCTAACTGAGCACGCCAACTGGCGATGGCCGTCGGCGTAGCCATGAAGTGCCTGATGAACTTTGACTATCACAACAGCGCTATTCCAAAAGCCAGTTCACCGGCTCGGTGAGATCGTGCGAGGTCGAGCCCTCAACGACCACCTTAATTCGTTGCGAAGGGACCTCCATGTCGCGCATCCTGTCTGCTTCAGGAGAGGGGGCCCCGTTGGAGTCGTCGTACTCTGCACCTTGTGCACTCACGCCAAAGGTTCGGTGTGTCCAGCCGTCGGATAAACCGTGTGTCAGGTACTGATGTAGCAAAGGAAGGTGCAGCTCTAGGAACAGTTCCGGTGACACATCGTCGTTTTCGACCTTGTCCCAAGCCGACAGAACAACAGCAAGCTTCCTTGGGCCAATATCGAAAGGCTGCATTTGTAGACACCGCAGCATGTCCACCAACTGAACCTGGGTAGGAGAGGATTCAGGTTTCCACTGCACGATTTCGTCTGCTTGGCCCTCATCAGGCGAGTTCGCCAAAGCCTTCGTCGGGGCATCAGCGACTGCATCCGCGTGAGCGTTAGCATCGGCATGTCCCAAGCTTTCGGCTAGCGCTGTGTCATCCGCGATCCAGCCTGGAGGCTTAATCTTGTCAACGTGGATGAACAGAAGTACGCCCGTGGCTCGTAGGGCGTCAGCGACCGAGGTTGCGCATTCACGCATTTCCCACATTTGAGAGAAAGCTTCGCCAGCAATGTCGGGAAATGTGAGGTCAAAAACTGCACCACGATCCGACTTTAAAGAGAGCTTGACGGTCTTGTTCCCAGAGTGGAAAGTCCGTTCCTGTTTCTTGGCCTGAGCCCATCGCGTCGCAATTGCACGCAGGTACGTCGCCTCCTCCGCAGTGAGCTTCTCGAGACTCAGTCGTGCCAAAACCTTCTTGTTGGTGAGTAGATGCCACAAGGCAGCCAAGAACGTGGTCTTCCCGGACTCCGGGAGACCGATTGCAACGATGGCCTTACCCATGGTCAACGCTTTCTCGCGGGTGCAACCTTCCGAACGAACGCGTAGCTTTCGGAATCACCGCGGGCTCCTTCGCAGGCTGAAGGTAGGCGGGGGGGGACATCCAGTAGCTCAAAAGTTCCTCCATGCCTGTGCCGCGCGCCGCCATGGCGGACTGCGGTGAGGCTGCAACTTGGAACGACTGAATCTCAATGAAGTGTTGTGCGAACTGATCGCGAACGTCTTGGACGATGCTCTTGTAGAACTGCAGTGCACGCTCGGTCTTGGCCTCGTCCTTGAGGACTGCGTCTAGCTTGGTGAGCACGACCGCGAGACGCTGCCAAGGGCGGGTGGCCCCCGTTTCCTGAAATGCTCTGAGGGTCAAGCAGATGTCATCTCTTACCTGGTGCCGAAGCCCCAGGTCCAGTAGACGCTCTCCGTCTGCCAATACTGTGAGGACATCCGCTCGATGCAGCTCCACATAGTCGTTGGCCAGCGATGGATCACTCTGAGCGTCCATATAGTCCTCGCCGGAGCGGTTCGCAAGCAAAGCTGCGCGTTTTACCTGGCAACCTGTTGCTACGAGGTCAAGATGAAAGTATGTCGCGTCGCCCGTCGGCGTGCGCTCCATCTTCGGCTTCTTGCGCTTCGATGCTCGACGGGTGTCGTGGCAGGCCAGTTCGAAGGAACGAAGTGTTGATGACCCCGCGAACGCATACTCGCCGACCGGCCCGTGCTGAAAAAGGTCATACGCGCCGGCGATTAGGCTGGTCTTGCCAGAGTCGAAGGGGCCAACTAGCGCGATGACGTTACATGGCTGGCCGCGTAGCAGGGATTGCGCTTCACTGCGCGTCAGCGCATCAGCGCTAGGAAGCCGCACTCCTGTGGGCAGTTTGGCTGCGGCCGTCGACGCCGGCCGCTCAACGATCACGAGCGCCTTTCCGTAATGGGTGCAGGCGGCTAGGTCTTGACCTTCAATACAGCGGCCATCTTGGGCGACCTTGCAGTCAGGGTTGTCGCACTGAACTATGTCTGCCATGTCGTTACCCAAGCCGAGTCAGTGAGAACTCGCGATACGCTGCAGCAGCGATCTGAATCGGCGACAACAAAGGTTCGCATGGCAGCCCGGTCGTTGTAGTCCAAGCAGCAATCCAGTCATCCTTGCCGTGAACCTCGTGCCTCCGCTGCATAGCAAACAGAATTGGAGTCAAGTGCGCTGAAATGCCGTCGTTTGGAAGCTCGTCGACAGCCTTGTTTAGCCATTCCTGCGGCATGCCTTGGACGACATCAGGAATCGACTGCAGCGGGGCATGCAGCAGGCCCGTTCGGGAAAGCAGCGACGACAAGGCCGGCGGCCCAGGTAACACCTTTGTCAGATTGCCCAACTCACGTGCAATCGCCAAGGGCAGGTGCCCCGCGGTGACTTTTGAAAAGTCGAGACTGAGGTCGAAGCTGTGACCGCCCTCAAGCCACCATAGGATGTCAAGTTCCTCATCTTGGATGTTGACGTACTTCTGAACTGCAGCCTCGAACTCTCGTTGCCGGCGGGCAATTGCCGAAATGGCCCTATTCGTCGTCGTGGCAAGGGCCTGTGCAACGCTAAGCAACACCCCGCTGTTGGCAGCTTGGACCAGGGCATCGTCGTTCTTATCTACTGTAGGGGTGACCAGCTTGACCTGCTCCAGTGATGGTCGGCGGCGCGCGGTCTCGGACAACTGGCGAAGGACGTTGTCGGCCATCCCGACGAGGTCCATTGGTTGCTTCAACTCGCGCAGTCCACTGCACGACATGCTCGACACGACGGTTGCTGCAAGGGCTGCGATACAGTCTTCGTCAGAGTCCATTGCGACCGCTAGTGCAGAGGCCGACAACAAGATGAGCTCGTCGTCGCCGGGCTGCGCAGCTTCACCGGCCAGCGACTGGCGAAGTGCCGCCACCTCCGACGAGACCATCTGAGCCTTTAGACGGAATGCCAGTTTTGCGAGCAAGGCGAGGTCTGACTTGGCGACGCCCTCAACATGACCCTCAATGGCTGTCCAGCGCTTCTCTGTCAACGCGGCATCCTGCTGGAACGACATGCTGGCGTACCAGCTCGAAAACTGATCCTTCACTTCTTTCCCCTTGGTTTAGACGTTCTTCTCGTGCTGCTCGATTAGCCTGGCCAACTCGACCAGCAGCCCTTTTTCCTTCGCGAGCTTCAGGGCGCTGTGATAGCGCTCGTGCGGCGGGCGTTTCAGATCGGCTTTGGTGATGAGGCCAAGCTGAAGTGCAATGTCCCGCATCTGGCTGCCATTGAGCTGCCAGAACCTGAAGATGAGATTTTCGGTGGACGGCTCAGTCATATTGGCCTCCGTCGGAAGCATTGGGCGCGCTTCGGCTGCGACCGCCTCCATAGCAGTATGGACCGCAGAGGCGATTTCAGTTTCGTTTTGAGGAGCAACTACTCTCCGCTCGGCCAAGGCCGACCCAAACGACTGCAACTTCGGCAATCTCAGCCGAAGCCTCCACACGTCGTCGCGTTCCTGGGTGAGTAGTGGGACAAACAGTTCGTAAGGCGCCTGCTGGAAATGGCGCAGGCGAGCACGAACATCAATGCAGCGCGTCGGGCCCTCGCCATCCACGTTCAGATCGACCAAGTTGTAGCCTGGGTTCCAGCGAGGCTCTTCTCGATCTGGGTTGACTGCACCGGCCAAGAAGCGGAAGAACTCAGGTGGTCGCAAACAGCGCTGGTCATGTTCGTGACCGAAGAACTGCAAGGGTGCTCGAGCATTGATGATGTTCTCGACGTCGGCGGCATCCGAAAACCACGAAGGAGGGTGATGACTCAGTACTACGTTGAGCACGTCTTCTTGTGGATTCAATACTACTTGTGAGCTGCCCAGAAACAGCCTGCCAGGCGCGTTGTCGCGGTCGCCAAGGCCGGAAATTAGGACCGACGTCAAGCCGTATACCCGTAGCGTTACTCCGTCAGCAAGCCTAAGATCTCTCTCCCAGAAAGGATGGGCCGGGAATATGCCGCAACCGAACTGCGCGGCGAAGTCGTTGTAAGCCTGGAGCGGCTTAAAGAGAGCTTCACCGGATGGGGCGTACCCAAGCTGCCTGACCAGTTGCCGGTCTCGGTTGAACGACCCAACCTCTTTCGCGATTGCTTCCTGGGCGTTTGACACATCCACGGCGCCGCAGATCGCGCGGTCGACATCATGGTTTCCTGGGACGGTCAAGATGCCCTCGGGTTTGCACCCGGAGCGATCCGCTATACGCAACAGCCAATCTTTTGCGGCCTTGTATTCATCGGGATGGCCTTTGAACGCGATGTCGCCGCCTACCAGAATTGCGTCGACCGGGATTCCGTCTTTGTGGCAGAGATCTAATAGGTCGGCCTCAAGGCGCGTTCGAAACGGGGTGTCCCGGTCCCCTCCTGCGGACAGGCACGCGGGCTCACGGAAGTGGATGTCGGATAGGTGCAATAGACGCATCGCGAGATCTTAGCCCTTCGCTTCGACTACTCTGATGTGTCTCTCTGGAATTGCTGCGTTCCATGCGGAACTCTAGTCAGTACTGCTCGTGAAATGCCATGCGACACTCGCAAATGTGCAAGTTCGACGCGATGCGGGCAGTCGCACTTTGAAACACGGCGGTCAAAACATCGACTGTCGGCTTGACGGTCCGCACTGTGAATTCGTATGCCAATGCGACCGACTCTCTTCGCTGCTGTGCTCCTGGCAGGTCAGGCGGGGGGCGCCACCACTGCAGCAGGTATGAATCCCTCATCCGTCAGCGCGCGCACCACGCCTCGCAACAGCATGTTGTGGCTGAACCCGATGCTGTATTGCCGGGCGCCCGGATTGATGGGTTGCAGCATGCCGCCGTCCACCAGCTTTCGTATCTGGTAGGTGCGCTGGTTGGCATTGAGGTCGGGCATGGCCGCTTCCAGGTCACCCGCCTTCACCGTGCCGGCCTTGATGGTGGTGGTCAGCACGCCCTGTTCCATAGGGGTGATCAACTCCCGCTCGCGGGCGTAGTTCACCGCGGGCAGCAGCACCTTGGCTTTGAGGTGTTCGTAGTCGGCCAGGCGGTCCACCTTGGTCAGTTCGTCGCGCACGCCACTGAGCACATACACGCACCAGCGCTCCAGCGCTTCGTGGGTGCCCGCATCGGCGTCACCCAGCCGGGCGTAGTAGGCGTTGCGGTCAGCGCAGAACACGGCGGCGGGGTTGAGCAGCCGGCCGACCGCGTTCACACGGAAGCCGTACTTGATGAGCATGGCGTAGGTGAGCAGGCGCACCACCCGGCCATTGCCGTTGCCGAACGGGTGCACCCAGGCGAAACGGTGGTGCGCCAGCGCCACCTTCATCAGGTCGTACTTGGGCGGGTCCGCCCGGTTGATGAAGGTGACCAGCTCGGTCATGTAGTCCGGCACCTGGGGCGCCTCGGGTGGCAGGTGGTCAGCCTGGGCAATCTTCACCGCGCCCTGGCGGTAGGCGCCGGGGTTGGTGTCGCCTTCACGCTTGAGGCCGTCCACCGTGGTGGCATGCAGGCCGCGCAGCAGGTGTTCGGTCAGCGGGGCGCCGGGCTCCATGCTGTCTTCTACCTGCTGCATCGCGTGCTCGATGTTGGCGATCTCCTGCAACTGTTCGGACCGGTTCGGGCCATCGATCACCCGTGCTTCCACATAGTCGGCCAGCGTGGTGTGGTTGCCCTCGATGCGGGCCGAGGCCAGGCTCTCCAGCACGTGGAAGACCTGCTTGAGCTGCATGAACACCGGTAGCGGCGTGGTGCCCTGGATCTGCAGGCGCCGCAGGTGCTCCAGGTCGGTCAACACGTCCAGCAGTGGCGAGTCGAAGCTGGGGTTCAGCAGCCGCAGCGGGTGGTGAACAAACTGAACCATGGTTGCAGGTATCTGGAATTGAGGATTGATTTATCTGGACTCTACGGCAAAAAATCGTTTAACGATATGGGTTTATACGTTTGGTTGAATTCTGGTATCTGGAAATGCCTCGGTGTCGGATCTGGAAAAGGCTTCCTGAGGAAGCTGGATCGGGCTGGTCTTCAGCTGGCGCGGCGGTAGCGCGGGCATGTCGCTGAGGGCAGGGCGCCAGCGCCAGATGGTGCTGTCACCGCCGGACTCCGGGCTTTCTCCCAATGCGGCGCCTTCAGGGCCAACATCACGGTCGATGAACAGAGGGAAGGGCGCCACACCGCAGTCCAGAAGACTGGCGCAGACCAGTGCCTGGTTGCCGGGCACGTTGTACCGAAGGCTTTTGACGAAGCTGCGGCCCTGCCGCACCAGTGCCCCGACCAGTTGCCTGTCCCAGCCGTCGTCTACCGGCAGCCACTGCGCGGTGCTGAGCATGAGGGACAGTTCCAAGATGCCCGGTGTACCCGCTTCGTCCACCCGGAAGGTGGCCACCATGACCAGGTGAAGGTCGGGCTCGGTGCCCCAGAGGGTGAGTTCGTGTTCAAAGCTTCTGCCCATTCGCCGGTAGAGCGCGTCGTCCAGCGCGAAGGCCTGGTCTGGCAGGTGTTTGAAGACCGCCTTGTGCCCGAAGCGGGCGGGTACGATGTCTTTGACCTCGGCCACCATGAGCAGAAGGGCTTGGGGTTGTCCGGGTCTCGGGGCGCCATGGGCCCAAAGCCGTTGGCGACGGGACTGAATGGCGTCACGCTGCTCCACCGAAAACACCTCGGGGATGTAGAGGCTGCCCAGCAGGGCATGGCCGTGGACGAACTTGTTGTCGGCAGCCTGTAGCAGGTGCTTGCGGACCGTGCCCCAGGTGCGGCGGCCAGCGAAGCCGGGTTTCCAGTGGGTCAGTTCGGCCTGGTCCCACAGGTAGTGCAGCAGGGCGCGCAGGCCGAGCCGATGGCCGTGGGCAACCACGCTGCTGCTGGCGCTGGCCGAGGGCGGCTGTACGGCCCGACCGGGCAGCTTGGACATCGGGAAGTCCAGCTTGAGCGTCGTCATGCCGGTGGCCGGGTTTTCGACGATGGCAGTGCCAACCAGCGGGCCGCGGCCGCTGAATTCCGCTGGTGGTTCGTAGGACGGGCAGGTGGTGGCGTGTTGGCTGCCGGTGTTGGGCATGCGCTTGACGGTGTAGCCGTTCAGGAGGCGCGCCACGTACATGTCAACGCCCGGCCCGCCGGGCTGGCATAGGCAGCGTGGGCGCAGGTGGCGCTCGTGTGCCTGAGCGATGGCGTCTGCGAAGCCGGGGGCGTCTCGGCCCCATCGTTGATCGCCGATGGCGTAGGCCGCCTCCACGGCCGCGGTCGTGTACATCTCACAACTTCAGCGGGCAGGTGCAGCGCGTTCGCGACCGCGCTGTTGGTCTTGTTGCGGTGTCACGACCGGACGCTGGGACGGTGCGTTCTTGTCGAAGACCCGGACCTTGGGGTTCTGGCCATCGCGGATGCGCTGGGCGAGCTTTTCGGAGGCGGCCACCATCACGGCTTCGCGCCGTTTCTCAGGCACCCGATTGGCGACGAGGATGGCTTCGATGGCGGCCAGCACGGTCTTGCGGCCACCACTGCCGCGGCCCGATGGTTTGTCGGTGTTGGTGGCGGCCTGTGGCGCGCTGGCGTCACGGGTGGGCTCGATGCGGTTGGTCAACCGCTGATCGCGCTCCACCTTGAGGCGTTCCAGGTCGGCCGGGTTGGGCTCGTAGCCCAGGGCCTTGACACCGCGCGCTGCGGCTTCGAGCCAGACCAGGCGCCGGAAGTATTCGCTGCCCGTGACCCGAAGGGACCGCCAGTTGCGGGCTTCGGCCACATCGACCATGGAGCGGGCCACCGAGGGGCTGTTGGTGTCGGTGGCCAACCGAAAGGTGGATTCGGTGAAGGCGACGCGAGAGGTGTCACCCCGGAAGCGGTATTCGGTCAGGCCGAGGCTGACATCACCCAGCGTGACCGGTGCGCGTTTGATGATGTAGCGGTCCATCAACGCGGCCTCCAGCCGGGCGACGAGTGCTTCGCGTTCGGCCTGGGCGTCCATGCGTGCACTCGCCTGTTGGCTGGGCGTGTCGGCTGCGCCAGTCCCTCTGTCTTTGGAGGGGAGGGGGATGACGTTGGATTCTGTCGTCTGGCGCGCTGGATCGGTGTTTACCGGTTTCGCTGGCTGGGCTGTCGTGGGGGGCGGGACTTCACGGGTTTCATCCCGCTGCCATTGGCCCTCGATCTTGTGGACGAAGGACTTCTTGCCCCGCACATCCACGACGACGAAACGGTTCGCACCGAGCTGATCGGCCTTGGCCACCATGTCTTGGTAACGGTCGGTGCGGTAGGTGAGTTCGGCGAATGGGTCGCGCAGTTCGAACCGTTCGCCGGGTTCAGGCTCGGGTGTCTGAAAGGTCCGGATGGCAATGGCGGCGCGATCCACGGGTTCCACTGTGCCGCCCAGGGTGGTGTTGGTGTCCGCCGTGGTCTGATCCACACGCCGGGCCGGTGCTGCTCTTTCGTCCATGGTGGTCTCCTTCGGTGGCTGTTGCCAGCAGGTGAGGTGTCAGAGTTGGGGTGGGGCGGAAGACTGGGCGGGCACCGGGGGAACCCGGTACACCTCGATCTCGACGCGGCGGTTGAGGTTTCTGCCTCGCTGGCTGCTGTTGTCGGCCAGGTGATCGCCGATGGGCTGGTGGGTGGTGCGGATGCGTGCGGGGTCCACGCCAGCGGCGACGAGGTAGTCGCGCACGGCGTTGGCCCGGGCCTGTGCGATGCGGCTTTCAACCGACGAGTCGCTGGTGCCGTCAGTGCGCCCCCTCAGCACCACGAGTGGCGCGGTCTTGGCTTCTTCCATCAGAGCCGATGCATCCGCGGTGGGGATCGAGACCCGGGTGCTGTTGAAGCCGAAGTGGACGATGCGAATGCTGTTGGCCTGCGCTTTTTCCTGGATCGAAGCCATCAGTTGCTGGCGTGCGGCCATGTGGACCAGCGTGGCGGTGGTGGTCTCTGCAAGGCGGCTGGATTCGTTGGCCTGGATGCGGGTGTTTTGCAGATCGTTCTTGCACACCTGCAGATCGACGGCCATCTGCGCGTTGGCGGGCCGCTTCTGAGATTCGTCCACGATGGGGGGCTTGGGGGGTGAGCTGCAGGCGCCCAGCATTGCTGGGAACAAGGCAATCAACACGGTGCGCGGGGACAGGGTGGTCATGGCTGTTCCTCCAAGGTTTCGAGCCGGATAGGGTCTGCGGTGCTGACGAAGGACGGCGTGGAAAGTGAGGCTGGGTCGGGCTCGTCGTCGTCGCTCTCAAGGACTTGCTCGATGGACCCGCCTTCACCGACAGCCGCCAGCCCGTCGTCAAAGAAACCGATGCAGGTTTCCGCCAGCTTCTCGGGTGGGCCTTCCATCTGGTCTTGGGTCAGCTTGACGTCGTGATTCAGAACACCGATGTCCATGCCGGTTTGCCCGGGCGGCAGTTCGTCGTCTGCGTAGCGCCAGCGCTGCTGGACTCTGGCGAGGTGCTGGTCCATGTTCATCTGCGGCACCTTGGGTGCCGGCAGCAGGCGAGCTGTGAACGCCTTGTCCTGGAAGTAGCGGATCTTGTCGCCGAGGATGGGTTTGCAGTTTTCGCAAATCACCACAAGCCGGTCTTTGCCCAGTTCCTTGAACTCCTGCGGCATGAGCAGGGCGCGGCGTTGTTCGCTTTCGTTGCGGCTGACGGAGCTGTGGCCGTGACCGATGAACGAGCGGCTGCGCCCCCGGGTGGTGACCCGTTGGGTGAAGTAGCCCAGCATGGCGCTGTACTCGTCGGCGTCCCGCTGTTCGCGTGGGGCGAACAGGATCTGCAGACCGTGGTTGGTGGCGAAGGTGCGGGCTTCCTTGTCGCCGTAGACCGCGTCCAGCTGCGACATGGCCTGCACCACGGTGAGCAGGCGCAGGTTGTAGCCGGCCAGGAAGGCGGCGGAGTGCGTGATGATGCCCACGCGGCCCATGGCGGTGAACTCGTCGTTGACCAGCAGGCACTGGTATTTGAGCGACGGGTCGTGCTCCGGCAACTGCTGGGTGTTGAGGCTGACCAGTTGCGAAAAGAACAGGGTGAGCAGCGGCCGGGCATTGGCCAGCCGGTGCGGTGGGATGCACACATAGACCGACATGCGCTGACGGCGCAGCTGGCTCAGGTCGAAGTCGTCGGCGCTGGTCGCGGCATCGACCACAGCGTCCGCAAAGATCGTCAGTGGCGCGTGGAAGGTAGCCACCACGCTGGAAAGCGTGTTTTCTGAGTTGCACAGCAGGCGTTGCAAGGCATCCACACATTCATCGGTGAACGGCTTGCCGGTTTCCTGGCGTTGTTCGATCAGGGTGTTGAGGTGATCCTTCAACGGTCGGCCTTGTCCCGACGACTGGCGCAGCATTTCGCCGACGGTGCGAGGCAGAGTGGGGGTTTCCAGCAGCAACAAGCCCAGCCCCAGAAACAGGTTGCGGGCCTGGTCGTTGAAGAAGGCTTCAGACGATGTTCCGCTGCCGTCGTTGGGATAGAACACTTGGCCAATGCCCAGCAGATCGCCCACGCGGTGCAAGGGACTGGTGCGGACGGCGGTGAGCGGGTTCCAGCGGTGGCTGCGAGCTTCTTTGTCGAAGGGGGCAAAAGCGTAGACGGCCTGTTGGTATTGAGCCCGGTAGCCAGCCGTGATGGCGTGGTTCTCGCCCTTGATGTCGAGCACGACCACGGAGTCTGGCCAGGTTAGCAGGTTGGGCACCACGACGCCCACACCTTTGCCGCTGCGCGTGGGGGCTGACAACATGACCGAGAGCTGACCGGGCAGGGCGAGAAAACGCCCCTGGAAGCGGCCAATCAGGATGCTGGGGGGAGGCGCTTGTTTGCCGCTCAGCAGCAGACCTGCCTTCTTAGCCTCTGAGATGGTGGCGAACCGGGCATCGCCGTGCAGCGCCCGCCGCGGACGGCTGGTCGAGATCAGGGCCACCGGCAAGAGCACCAGCGTGAGCAGGTAGGCCATGCCAATAGACACCAGCAGCCGCTTGCGCAGCGCGGGTTCGTCGGCGTAAATCAGCCAGTAGTCCACGATGCTGTTCCAGCCGGCCACTCTGGGGTTCGACTTGCTCAGGACCAGAAACAGCACGCCCGACAGGTACAGCGCCGCGACCACCAGCGCAGCGATCCCGACGAGCATGAAAACACCGGCCGCGACCTTACGCGCAGTCGGCCAAGACGCCATGGGAAATGCCAAGGACGCGCTCATGTCGGCGCTCCGTCAAATAGGCCGGCTTGCTCATCGGTTGCGTTGCCAGAGTGCTTGTCGTCGGTGGTGAAACGCTTGCGGCGCGGCTCGTAAGTGATCTCGGAAATGAAGCGACCCCGTTCATCCCGGTTGAACTGCACGATGACATCGATCACGATGCCCAGTAGGCCCTTGATCTCGTCCAGTCGCAGGCCGCCCCCGGCGCCGCTCTCGCGGATCATGAGCGACATCTGCTCCAGCGCCAGAGCACAACTGCCCGCGTGTACGCTGGTGATGCTGCCGGGGTGGCCGGACGCGGCCAGGCGAATGAAGGAGAAACATTCTTCGCCACGCAGTTCGGCCAGGAAGATGCGGTCGGGCTTCATGCGCAGGCAGGCTTCCAGCAGCGACTTGGCCGTCACGCGCGCCGTGCCCTGCGCGTCCTTGCTGTAGAACAGATGCACCACGTTCGGGTGATGAGGGATGGTGAGTTCGGCCGTGTCCTGGATGGTGATCAGCCGCTCATGGAGCGGGACTTCCTCGACGAGTCCCTTCATGAAGGTGGTTTTGCCAGACCCGGTCTTGCCACTGACCACGATGGTCTGGTGCTTCTGCACCGCCAGACGCAGAAACTCCCCATACCGACCGGCCGCTTTCAGCGCGAGCAACTGCTTCTGGAACGGCTGGAGTCCGTCGTCTTCCGCACCCAAGGCAGCGCGTTCGCCGATGCGATCGAACAGACCTTCGCTTTCGAAATCGGTCAGCCGCTTGATCAGGTCGGACGGCTTGCGCACCGTGATCGACACGGTGCCGCGCGTCACCGCAGGCGGGATGACGAACTGGATGCGTTCGCCACTGGGCAGTGTGGCCGACAGCAGGGGGCGTTCCTGGTTGATCTGCTGGTCGCAGTAGGTGGCCACGGCCGTGGCCAGCGAGAGGCAGCGTTCTTGCGTCATGGCCGGCGCTTCCACGCGCTGCCAGCCGTGCACGGTTTCCACCTGCAGTTCACCGGGGCGGTTCACGCACACTTCCAGCACGCCAGGTGCATCCAGCTGTTCGCGCAGTGGGCGCAGGAACTCGACGACCGAGGTCGCATCGCCGCACCAGCCGTCGGGCTGCAGGTCCTCGAAGAGGGACAAGAGGAGGTCTACCTCGGAGTTCATCGTGCCACCGGCTGCAGTGCGTAGACCGACGAGAAGTCCACGTCGCGCGCGACGTAGATGCCGACGATGCCGCCCTGGTTCTGGTAGATCAGGGGCGGGATGTTGATAGTGCTGTCGAGCACCTTTTCGGCCAGCTTGCTGGTGTTTTCTGTGGTGGACGGCAGGACGATGGTGTCCGCCTCGCGGTCCTGCATCTGGTTCTGAATCACCAGCTTGACCGAGTCGTCGATCAAGGAGAGCAGCATGGCCGCGCCGATGCGGTCACCCCAGCGGTTGTCCACGTGGCCGTCCATGCCGGACTCACCGAGCTGACCCGTGCCGGGCGATTCGATGTCCACCGTGACGCCGTTCGGCGTCCGAATGCGTGTCCACAGGACGGGAATGCGGACGGTACCGGGGCGCAGCGAAGCGATCCGATATTCGCCGTCCAGGTGTGAGCCGCGCTCGATAAGCAGTACCCGCCCGTTGTCGCTGTACACATCGCGCTGCACTTGGCAGCCCACCAGGCCCGAGGTGGCGCTGATAACCCGGGTTTTGAGTGCACAGGCGAAGGCCATGCCTTTGGGCAAGGTGAGACTGCGGTCGCCCAGGGTGGAGGCCTTCACGCGTGGTGTGGCGGAGCCCTGCAGCTCGCCACCGAACAGCCCCGCCACGGCCGATCGAAGGTTGGGGTCGTTGTCTGGCGGTTGTGGGGACGCATTGGCTGCAGCGCCCAGACCGGCCGGCAAGGCGTTGCCTTGGGTCAGGTTGTCCAGAAGCCCTTGCAGCCGGCGCTGGTAGTCCTGCAACTGCCTGGACGTGGAGGCTGCAGGGTCGTTGGACGTCTGCGTTGAGTCGGCGCTGTTGCCAGGGATGCCACCCGGGCGGGACGATACCACCAGCACGGGCGCGTCGTCCGGTGACCAGGTCTTGGGTCCGGATGGGGCAGCCGTGCCTGAATGCCTCAAGCTGATGGGGTCGGCCGCCTCTGCAGGGGTAGGCTCCAATGCGGGTACGCGGGGCTTGACCGGCTGGGTCATGTCCAGTTGCCGGGTGCCTGCTCCCGCAGCTGATGGGCGATCCCGCAGCAAGGACTTGTCCTTCTCCGCATCGCCGCTGCCGGCGAAGTAGCGATACCCGTACAGGATGCACATCGCTGTCACCATGAGCACCACCAGGCCGATGACCGAGATGTTCTTCCAGGACAGGTTCAGCGGTTGCCGCCGGGCCACGTTGGGGATGCCCGCTTCGCCCGGCAGGGGACTGATGGTGTTGCCACTCTCCGGTTGCGATGGTGCTTCGCTCGGTTCTGACGAACCTTGAGTGTGCTCGGTCATGGCTTGGCTCCCAGCGTTGAGGGCGACGAAACGGAGGCATCGGACTTCAGAACCCGCTGCACACCGGGCACCGTGGTGGAGCCTTTGGCCGGCGAGCCCTCCAGATCGAAGGCTTCGTTCCAGATGCCCACCACCGCCGATCCGGCACGCAACATCAGGCGGCGGCTCACCCGGTCTACCACCAAGGTGTCGTCTTCCATGCGGACGTTGACCAGGGTTTCGCTGCCGTCACCGAGGACATGGAAGACCGCAGGCACCTCGCGGTTGCCCGGGAAGCGGAGGTAGGTGAAGCGGCCGTCGTCAAAGACCATCGTGGGAACGATGTCCGCCGAGGCCGCACCTTCAGCAAGCGCGTACTGGGTGTTGAGCACGGTGGGCCTGGCCGCCAGGCGCTCCGCCACGATCTGCTGGGCGGTCGGTGGGGGCGGAATCGGGGGCAGGTTGGCCAGTGCGGCCAGTTCCTTCTCTGCTGGGCTGAGCGCAGTCGTCGCGGGCTTGGGTGAGCGGATGGCCAGGCGGTAGACCGGAGGCTGGCGGTCGCCGTCTGACAGGACCACAAATCGCAGCGTGTGCGATCGCCGGTCGGTGATGACCGCGAGGTTGTTGGGCGCATCGGCAGCGCTCTTGGCCTTGACGTACAGGTGGCGCCCGCCCGGCTGGGCGGCGACGCACCATGCGGCATCGGGCTTGCTGCAATCACCACCCTGGCCCACAGCCACTTCGGCGATGACTTCGCCCGGATCGAACTCCACCAGCGTCACCATGCCGCGTTTGACTGGCACCGTGACCACTGCATTGGCGTCGTAGACCACCTCGCGCAAACGAGGGTCGGCTTTGTCGCCGGGCTGTGCCGCAGAGACTTGCAGGGGAGCCAGGGTCAATGGCACCAGCAACAAGGGAAGTACCAGGAGGTTCATGGCTTCACTCCTGTGGTCGGGGTGTTGATCTCGGGATCGGACCGGTAGGCCGTGACCACGAAACCAAAGGGGTTCTCCAACCGGTCCGCCTCTTTGGCCAGCACCTTGGGCTGGTACTGGTAGACCACGCTGGCCACGTGTCGGGTGGTCACGTCCGGCAGGTTGCGGTCGGTCATGTGGACGACCTTGTCGTAGGTGACTGTGGCGTCGCTTTGATTGCCGCTGCGACCCGAGGCGCGCAGCCGCACACCAACGATGTTGATGCGCCACTCTTCGGTGGAGCCCACCTTCTTCTGCAGCGCCCCATCGCCTTCGAACTGCCGGTTGTATTCCGAGAAGACGGCGGGCACCGCCATGCGGGCCACCTGATCAAAGTCCCGTTGCAGGAACATCCAGCTGTAAGCCTCGCGAGAGCGCACGAACATGGCCAGGTTGTGTTTGTCCAGCGCCTCCATGGCGGGAATGGTTTCTTCGCTCAGGCGCTGCTGGATAGTGGTTTCACCGGTCACCCGGTCCACCACGATGGGGATCTCCACCACCTTGCGCAGCGGCCCCTGCACAAAGACCGCAGCGATGCCGATCAGGCCTATCGCCAGACCCGCCGCAGCGGCAGCCCAGGCACGGCGCTCGGAGCGTTCCAGCATCAGGGCGCGGTCAATCTCCCAGTCCCGGTTCGCGTGCAGTGACGGGACTTCCAGCGCTGGAGGTGGCGTTTTCGGCTGTTTCGGCCATGCGGCGGCCTCACCTGACATCAGGATGGCACTCATGGAGGACTCCGGTGGTGTGGTGTTTACGGCAGGAAGTCGGAGACCTTGCCGGTCCGGCCCAGCATCTGGTACTGGCGCTCGCGCTCACGGCTTCGGGCGATGCGCTCCTCGCTGTCGGCCATGCCTTGAAGCATTTGGATCTGCGAAGACTCGTGTGCCAGCAGGGCGTTCTCGGCGCCGATGCGGGCCTGAATCTCCTGCACCGACTTCTGGTCTTCGGTGGCGTTGATCTGGGTCATCAGCGACTGGATCTGCTCCAGACGCATGGCGGCCGACTTCATGGCGTCTTGCAGCAGTCCTTTCTGCTGGTAAGGCTGTGCCAAGGTGGCCTGGCACTCTGTCCGCGCATCGCCGCTGCGGTCCAGGCAGTTGTAGATCATCCCGACATCGCGCAGCACCTTGGCCGTCGCATTGAGCCCGTCATACCCCGAGGTGTTGATCGCGTTGAGGTAGGTGTAGGCCTCGGCCGGGATGTAGTTCTTGAGCAGCGGGTTGTTGAACACATCGCCCAGGTTGCGCATGCCGTTGATGCTGTCGATCTGGGCTTGCAGTTGTCGGATCTGGCGGATCTGGTTGTTGATCTGGGTGATGTCGTTGATCACCTGTTGCACCGCCTGGAACAGGTTGGCGACATCGATCACGGGGATGCCGGTGGCTCGCGCGTGGCTGGCGCCCAGCGAAATCAACACAGCGGCGGCGACCTTGAGGCGGTACTTCATGGTGTGCTCCTTGGCGAGTGGACGATCAGGACCGGCCGCGCAGGGCGGCAAGTCGGTATGCCGCAGACCGTGCGGCTCCGTAGCCCTTTCGGGCCATGTTTCCGGCGTATCGGCCCGTGGCTGCGGCTGCAGCACCGGCCGTAGCGGTGGCGCCGGCACCTGAACGGATCACGCCTCCCTGGCCCGTGCCGGTGGCGGCCGAGCGTGCCGAGGAAGCAGAGCGCAGGCCCGAGACCATCATGGCGTTCTGGATCATTTGCACGCCTTGCTGGATGGCGGCGCCACCGGTCAGGGCCGAGGCAAGGCTGGGCGCCTGGAAGCAGAGGATGGCCATGAGGATCATGAGCACGCAGTAGCGCGTGGCCTCGCCCAGCACGTTGAAGGTGCTCCCGAGGAAGCCACCACCGTCGTTGATGGCCTTGAACATCGCGGCGCCCATGTAGGCGCTCAGGCCCAGCGCGAAGAAGGCGAACCAGGTGAGCACCACCGCGTTCAGCAACATGGACAACCAGCTGTCGAAGAAGCGCGCAGTAGGACGCCAGGCCAGGCACAGGATGAACAGTGGCCCGATGGCAATCACGAAGGTCAGGAACAGTTTGGCCAGCGTGACAACGAAGAGTGCGATGCAGAGGAAGAAGACCGTGCCGATGGAGAAAATGCCGCCGGCCAGCAGCAGATCAAGCCGGAGCACGCTGGCCTCTTTCATGATGTCGGCCACCTGGGCGCTGGCGTCGTCGTTGAACTTGTCGAGCAGGGCGTAGGGCGAGCTGATGGTGGCCGGGTCCACACCCGAAGGCAGAAAGGTGCTGGCCACGCCCATGGCCAGACCATTGGCCGTGTCCGACACGTTGCTGATGTAGAAGCCCGACTGCAGGGCAAAGGCCAGCACCAGCCCGATCTTGAAAACCTTCCAGACGAAGGTGGGCACGGTTTCGGACACCTCGTTGCGCAGCACCGCCCAGCCGTAGAGCGCCACCCACACCGTCATCGCCGACAGCGCGATCGGCGTGATCGCTGACATGAGCGACGACACCACGCCGAGCACGTAAGTGCTCAGAATCGCGTCGAAGTTGGAACCGACCCAGGCGAACATGGCATCGCTCCTTTATTGCACCGCCGGGTAGGGCAGGTTGGTCGGTGGCGACGCAAAGACCTTGACGCATTTGCTGCCCAGGTCGGGGTACTGGCACTGCAGCCACTGGCCTCCAGCCTTCACCACCCAGATGCGCGATAGCTTGGTGGTACCGTAGCTGGAGGCGCGGCAGGTACCTTCGCGCGCATAGACCTCGGTGCATTCCATCAGCCCGTCGCGTGTCTCCACCATGTGCCAGGGGCCGGCGTGACAGCCCGCGTGCGCCATGCAGGGTTTGGACTTGAGGATGGGGCCGGCGCTGGGCAGTGGCGCCAGCTCGACAATGCGTTCACCGCTGGTCGAGGTGCGAACCGCCTCGTTGCCTTTGACGGTCTGGGCACTGGTGTTCGCGCTGCCTATGGCGATGGGCAGCAGGACAAGCATGAGGTGAAACCGGTTCATGTCGCTCTCCTGGAGTTGCGGGATTTGCGATCCTGAACCTCGCGCAGCAGCACCGGAAGCCACAGCAACGGATCGTTACCGTGTTGTTCGCGAACGGTGTCGAGCAGGGCAACGTTGTCGGTGGTGGCCGACAGAACGGTCACGAAGTCCTGCAAGCCGCTGAGGTCCAGCTCGCAGATGGCGCTGCTGTGCCCCTGTTTGACCAGAAAGCGTCTGCCGCCTTGCGCGCCCAGGCTGCGCACGATGCCGAACTCGGCCTCGCTGAGCCCGAAACCTTCGACGTATTCCTCGCGCACCGCTTCCGGGTTGGCCAGGAAAATCTTGGTCACGCTCTGTTCGACCATCGTGCGGCCAATGGGATGGCGCAGCACGTCGGACGGGCTCTGGGTGTCGAAGATGCCCAGACCGTTCTGCTTGCGGATGGTCTTCTGCTTCTGTTTGGCGAAGTCGCTGAAGATGTCGTGGTCCAGTGCTTTCCAGAACTCCGAGATCACGTAGATCAGCCGCTCGCCATTGACCAGTTCTTCCATCACCTGGAGCAGGTACAGCATCACCGGCGTCCGGACCTCGGGCAGGTCCAGGAACTCGGTGGTGTCAAAAGCGATGACCGAGGCTGACTGCAGGTCCATCAGCTGGTCGTTCGCCTGGTCGAACACCCAGCCCAGTGCGCCACCCTCGCACCAGCGGCCCAGACGTTCATACAAGCTGTTCTCGCCGGACTTCGGCAGGTTCTGGCGGATGGTCGAGAAGCGGCGCAAGGCGGTCGGCATCATCGCCACCGTTTTCACGGCATCGGCGATGGCGCGCTCGTCGGCCGGCAGCAGGGGCAGGGCGGGTGTCGCGATGCAGGTGCGCACCAGCTGTTCCCAGAACTGGATGCGGGCCGGCGTGGGGTCGCGCTGCAGCGGGTTCAGATGCGTGGGCTTGCCGGCTTCGAGTGTGAAGTAGCGACCATTCATGGCCCGGATGGCGATCTCGCAGCCCCGGTCCAGATCGAACAACACCAGGCGGGGCGCCGGGTTCCACTTGCGCGTCAGCGTCAGCAGGAACATCTCCAGCGTGGTTTTGCCGACGCCGGTTGACCCGATGATGATCGTATTGCCGGGCAGCTTCTTGTCGGCGGAATCTTCGCCGTCGGGACTGCTGTGGAAGTTCAGATAGAACGGCTGGCCCGATGGCGTTCTCAGCAGCGCCAAGGCTTCGCCCCAGGGGTTACCGTCGCGTTTGCCACGGGCGAAATTGTGTCCGCTGGCCAGGGCGGCGAAAGCGCGCGAGGACAACTTGGCATCGCGCGGGCGCCACTGCCAGTTGCCCGGCATCTGGGCAAACCAGGCCGCGTCGGCCACCAGGTCCACTGGCGACATCTGCAGGCTCGATGACTCGCCCACGGCGCCGATGGCCTGTGCCGCGCGCCTGCCGGCATCGGCCAGACTGTCTTCACCGGGGTTACCGAACACCACCAGGCTGTAGTGGTACTCGCCCATGCAGAACTGACCATCACCCAGTTCGTTCAGCGCTTCGTCCATGTCCGCGATCTGGCTGGACACGACATCGTCGCTGGCGATCAGCTGGTCGCGCTGCAGCTCCAGGGCGCGAGTGGCCTCGCGGCGCGGCAGGATGGAAAAGCTCTGGGTCTCGATGAACTCGCTGTCTTCGTACAGCAAAGCGTTGAGGATGCCCGGCTCCACTGCGTCGGCGTATTCCTTGATGTCCACCAGGGCCGCGCAGCGCCGCTGATCGCCATTTCTCAGCTCCAGCTTGTCGCCACCAAACGAAAGGCGGGTCGAGGGCAGGGTGCGATGGAGTGGACCAGCCGTGAAAGGCACGGGCTTCCAGTACCCGTTGACCAGGTAGCCCAGAAACTCGGCCACTTCCGAATAGAGGCGACCTCGTTGCTCACGGACACCCAGCAACTGTGGGCCGAAGCCACGCAGCACCCGGTGCACAAATGCCGTTCGCTCTTCCATCACACGCAAGGCTTCCGCGTGTGCCTCTTCGATGGCGGCCTTGGACCGCTGAGGCGACTGCAGTGCCCGGCTGATGCGAGAGGTGTTGGGCCGGTAGAGCAGCGTCAGGTACAGCTCATTGCTCATCATCGCCCGCTGGTTCAGGTGCGCCTGATAGGCCTGTGACAGGTCTTTGGCAAAGCCGTCTTCCGTCGGGTCGGTCAGCGCGTCCTGAATCTTGCGGTGTAGACGGTGAGTCCAGATGGCCCACTGGCCGCCAGAGAGGTTGCGCAGCAGACTGCAGAGCGCTTCGTGCCGTTCTGTGACCAGGTAGTCATCGGCACATTCGAAGGCCACACCGTCGAGCCGCCACACCCTCAGAAAGTCACCACCGCGGGTGATCACGTCGTGGTCGCTGAGCAGCGACGAGAAGGGCACGAACCGCGTCAACGGGTTTTCTGCGAGCGCCTGCGACCAGTGGCGCGGCTGAGGGCCTACCGCTTTGGGGCGGCGCTTCGCGCGGCGTGACCCCTTGCCGAGTCGATCAAAGATGCCAGACATCGGAGGCTCCCCGGAAGAGGGTGGGTGAGTAGCTGCGAGCGCGCCAGAACCGCCCGTTGCGGTCGTGCAGGCGCAGCTTGAGTGCGATGAAGATCTGACGAAACCGCTGGTCGTCGCGGGACGTCACCCAGCGCATCCAGAAGAGGGTGGGCACAAAGGACATCACCACGCCCAGCGCAATCCACCAGCTGACCAGAATGCCGCCCCACATAATCAGCAGCATCCCGCTGCCGAAGAGCACCACGAGTGGCACCAGCGGAATGCCCAGCTTCATGGCCGGGCGGGTTGCGCCCTTGTAGATGGTTTCGGCCTGCATGGCGGGTACCAGCTGAGGTCAGCTGACGATGTAGCTGGCGAAGGCCGCCGCGCCGCCGACTAGGGTGCCGCCGATCAGGATGTTGGCCACGTCGGCCAGCCGGGCGCCCTGAAAGATCATCTTGAAGCCGGCCCAGATGATCGCGATCGTCACCACGGCCACGGAGATCGTCACCAGGATCGCGTTGACGTTGGTGACCGTCGTGTTGACCTTGTCAAAGCCTTGCGCCCACAGCTGGGGAGGCAACAACATAAACAGGCCGAGCGCGCGGACCTGGGCGGGCGAAAGCTTCTGTTGGTTCATGACGACTCCTTTGGGACATGGTTGGGTTGGTGACGGGAAACCGTGCGGGCTGCAGCCATCACCCTCTGGACGTAGCCGTGGCGAAAGCCCGACGAGAAGTTGCCGCTGTAATAGCAAGAGAGCGCCATGCGCAGTGCTGACTGATCTGACCGGGTCGGGTCTTTGCCACCCCTGGCCCGGTCAAAACACTCGGCGAGAACCTCCTGCATGGCGGTCAGGTTCAGGCAGGGGTCAAAGGCGGTGGCGGTGGTCAGGCCCAGTCGGGCGAAGTTGCCGAGGTTGATCTGCCCCAATCCGACGCTGAAGTTGTGTCCGTGGGCCTGCAGCGCCCGCGCTGTGGCGAGGGCTTGTGCATGGTTCTGCGGCTGACGAACGAGTGCACCACCCACGACGCCGATGGCCCAAGGGTTGAATGCACTCTCGACCGACACCAAGGCATGTGCCGTCTGCGGGTGCACATGGGGTGCACAGGCCAGCGCCAGTGTCATGAAAGTGGAAGCGTCCATGTCGAACTCCTCAGGGATGCGAATGGCGCCAAGCCGCCTCTTCGTCGTCGTACCGCGTGTCCCAGGTGCCGAGCTGGGACTTGGCTGCAGGACTGAAGTCGGTCACCGTGTCGCCGGAGAAGTTCCACCAGGTCTTCGTGAACGGCTTGTCGTCAATCGAGACGGAGATGACACCCGTGTAATCACAGCGGTAGAGCGTGGTGTGATCCCGCTCGTAAACGCGGGTGTACTGCGGCGGGCACCGACCGGGTGCCCGTGCCCACGCATGATTCGCCGAGTTGCCCGCACCCGACATGCCGCAGGTGGGGAAGGGCTCCCCATGCGCCAGGTCGCGCAGGACTTGCCGGATCGGTGGAACGCACTGAGGAATTGATTTCCAGCTGGGTGCTGCGAAGCACAGCAACACCAGACAGCCGTCCACGGCATGCGCGGCGCTGGGGGCGAACAGGCCCAGGGATAGCAGAGCTGTGGCTGCCCCCGCCGAGCACAGCTTCTTGACCTTGTCCACCAACAGGGCCGCGCTCCGAAGTGAGGGCGCTTGCCGGTTCCTTGAAGGGATGAAGACCATCTGACACCTCACAGTTTCCGCATCCGCCGGAGGTGAAGGTCACTTCATCTCGCTGGGTGCTGTGAGGTCAATGTAGGTCTGGGAGAGCCGGGTTCTGCTGCTGGATTTGGGCTGTTTTCCAGCGTAGAGGTACGTTTCAGCTTGCGAAGCCAGGTGTCCAAGCGTAGGCGTCTGACCGGACGCGCAGCTGAGGGTCGCACAGCCGCAAAAAAGCCCCAAAGCTGTGTCATTGGTGGTCTCCTTGTGGGGCGATCAGGGCGCCGGCGTGTGGCCGTAGCAGGCCTTCAACTTCGTGTAGTCGTAGTAGTGACTACCGGCGGCGTAGCGGGCTCCGTCGCAATCGGCCTTGAAGTCGGTCTCCTTCTCGTTGAAGAGCATCTTCACGAGAAGCGCACCGCTGGCGTTTCGCACCACATCCCATTGGATGTTTGCTGCCATAGGAGACACGTAGTCGCCGCGCCAGGGGTTGTTTTCGTAGCTGTAGAGGCTCGCCAGTGGCACCTGCGCCAGCACGTTTTTCATGCCGAGCTTCGATGCGAAGGGAATCACGATCTCGGCGTGGGCGAAGCGCAGCTTGGCCACGCGCCCCAACTGCCCTTTCGCGATCGCGTCAACCTGATTGAAGAAGTCGTCTTCCAGGTGTTGGGCCATCTTCCACGTGACGCTCCCCTTCTCCGTGATGCCAGGGCCCATCTTGTAGAAGTCGGAGGCGTCCTGTGTGAAGGCGAAGTACTTGGCATGCTCCAGCGGCATGTAGGGCGTGAAGTCCGTGCCTGCCTCTGCCTTCATCGCCGGAGAGATCACGTAGAGCTCGTAGATGCGTGATGCAGCCTCTGCAGCGCTCGTGATCGGAGTAGCACCGTCACCGGTCAAAGTGTTGGTGAACTTGCCGTCTGCGCTCGTGAACGTGAAGGTGCCGGTATTGGCAAAGCTGTACGCACCTGACTCGATCTTGTCGACGAACGCCTTGGTGAAGAGACGCTCCAACACCGCACGCCCCGCTGTCTTGGCTGCGGGGTCAGCCAAGATCGCTGCTTGTTTGGCCGCCAGGTCGGCGTCCTTCAACCACTTCTGGAAGGCTTGGCTATCTTGGTAGGTCTGGTACAGGGGATCTGCCGCGTTGCTCACCAAATCGGTGGCCGCAACGAGCTTGTGGAAGTAGAGGAGGAAGCGGTCGGTGCCGGCGGGTTGCATGACCGGCGCCGCAACCGGGTAGGGGCCGGGTGCTGCCGGATAGACCAGCAAGTCATTCAGTTTTGGCTGGCTCGCGACCAGGGATTTGACGAAGAACGCGCCGCTGTCGACGGCCCGATCCACGCCCGACGTGACGACTTCGATCTTGCGAGGACTCGTGGCAGCGTCAGCGACGACTTGGTCGAAGAGCGACTTGTTCCGAGCCAGAAGGCGCTTTGCCAACGCAGTGTGCTCATCGATCCCGACTTGGGTCTCGTTTCCATAGCCCGGCGTGGTAATTCCCGAAACGCCGTAGCCAAGTAGGAAGTTGGCCTTCATCAGCTTCAGAACATCGGGACCAAGCTTCAGGCCAAGGTCCGTCAGCGCTCCTTCAGAAGCTGCCTTCAACCACATGTTGTAGACCGCAAGGTCTTCCTTCAGACTGGACAGACCACGCGAGCCATGCCTGGCCATCAGCTCGGTATAAACGGTGCTATAGCCGGCCGGCGGAGCCTCATACGTGGCAGCGTCCTGCTGTGGCGCGTACGGGGTCTTGGTCTGGTAATAGAAGTTGGCCGGCGCGGGGGCTGGTGCACGTGCGGGAGTGTCACCGCCTCCACCGTACGCGGTCAGTCCAAGCATCAGCAGTGCCAGCGTCAAGGCGGCTGGCGGAACGGACCTGCTCAGTTGAATGCTCATCTCCATATCCTTGTCTCCGTGTGAACCGCCCCGGCTTTCGTGGAGGCCGGTTGGTTTAAGTCAGGCCGCCACCATGGAGATCTGACTGGCTAATTGCCGGTAGTAGTTTGCCTCAGCCTCTGCAGGCGGTATGTATCCGATGGGTCCGAGCAGCCTGTGATGGTTGAACCAGGACACCCATTCCAAGGTTGCCAGCTCGACCGATTCACGTGTTGGCCAGGACCGCCGGTGAATCACCTCGGCCTTGTACAGACCGTTGATCGTCTCGGCCAGGGCGTTGTCGTAGCTGTCGCCCTTGCTGCCCACCGAGGGCTCAATGCCCGCCTCTGACAGCCGCTCGCTGTAGCGGATGGAAACGTATTGCACCCCCCTGTCGGATTGGTGGATCAATGCGCCATCGCGCTCGGGTTGCCTGGCATACAGCGCCTGCTCCAGGGCATCCAGAACGAAGTCCGTGTGCACGGAGGTGCTGACCCACCCCACGATGCGCCGGGCGTACACGTCGATCACGAAGGCCACGTACAGCCAGCCTTGCCAGGTTGAAACGTAGGTGAAGTCCGACACCCAGAGCTGGTTGGGCCGCTCGGCCTTGAACTGCCGATTGACCCGATCCAGTGGGCACGGGGCCTTCATGTCGCTGATCGTGGTGCGCACCACCTTGCCACGGCGCACGCCCTGTAAGCCCAGGCGCTTCATCAAGCGTTCGACCGTACAGCGGGCAATGGACAACCCTTCGCGGTTCATCTGTTTCCAGACTTTGTCGGCGCCATAGACCCGCATGTTGGCCTGCCAGACGCGTTCAATGTGCGGCACCAAGGTGTCGTCACGTTGGGCGCGCCGGCAGCGCAGTTGGGGATTGCGTTGATGGGCGGCATGACGCCAATAGCCTGACGGGGCGATCTGCAACACCTTGCAGATCGACTCGACCCCGTAAGCCTGTCGATGCTGATCGACGAAGTTGTTCAGGACTTCAGACGGCGGTCGAGCTCCGCCTGGGCGAAAAACGCGCTGGCCAGCTTCAAGAGGGTCGGCAGGGATTCATGTAAAAAACCGCAGAAACAAGCTTAAGTCCCTGTCCCCGTTGACTTTTTTGACTCTCGCTTGACTGATCGCTGGGCCACTTCATCCGGGTTATTCACCGCCAACCCAAGAGCAGGTGCCGTCGCACTGAATCGCTCCAACATGCTGGCCACGACCTGCTCTTGCGCCGTGACGGATGACCTGGCCGTCGCCAGCGCCAGTTCCAACTGCTGCTTCGCAGTGAGCAGTCCATCGACCTTGGCCTGCAACTGCTCGTTCGTGGTGCTGAGCTGCTGGACGGCCGCATCCTGCTCCACCAGGCGCCGCCCCAACTCCTCGGTGCGCCTTTGTGCAAACCCAAGTTCATCCTTGAGCGGCCGCAGGCCCCGCATTTCTTCCTGGGCCTGGTGCAGATCGCCTTGGGCGCGCGACAAGTCGCCCAGCAGGCGCGCGTTGTCTTTCAGGGCGTGGACGGCCTCCTGTTGCTTGGTGGCCAGGGTCTCGTTCACGGTGCGCACCTCGGCCTGCAGGTACTGCACCTGCTGCTCATGCTTGCGCTGGTCCTGGTCGCGCTGCTCCTTGCTGGATTGCCGGAAATGCTCCAGCGCTTGGCGCGCGTGCTGGTGTTTTTCTTCCAGGGATTGGCGATGGCGCTCTTCGGCCGCAATGCGCTCCTGCAGGTCGAGCACCTGCTGGGCGAACTGCGTGCACTCCAGGGTCTTGCGGCTCAGCGCTTCGCTGGTTTTGCCATGAGCGGTCTTTTCCTCGGCCAAGGTGCGCTGGGTGTGCTCCAGTTGCTGGCGGGTGGATTGCGCCTCGGTTTTCAGGGCCGCGGCCGCTTGCTGGTGCTGTGTGAGTTGCTCGGCGTGCCGGGCCTGCGCCGCAGTGACCCGCTCCTCGGCTTCCTCGTTGACGCGCGCGGCCAGGCGGCCCACCAGATCCTGGATCGCTTCGCTGACCGCCACGCGGGTGCCGGTGGCCCCACCTTCCTCTTCCTCGATCTCCTTCAGGTACCGGTGAATCGTGCTCTTGGAGCCGGTACCCAGCTCTTCGCGCACCGCATCGATGGACGGGTTGCGCCCCGTGGCGCGCAATTTATCGCGTGCGCGCAGCACTTCCGACTTGTAGATTCCGGCTCGGGCCATGGTTCACCTCATTATTTCGTACCGTAGTATGTACCATGATATTACATACTATTAATAAGGCCAAGAGGTTGAGTTTTTTGTGAAACTAACATTGGGTAATGGCAGATTATCAAGTGTGATGGCGGGTTGACCGTCCAAACGGGCCTGCGCAAGTTTGCAGCTGGCATTCTCTGATACGGCTCAAATCCGGCACACGTAACATGGGCCCGTATCGTCCAAAAACGCTTCGTGGCCGATGCGCCTCGGTGCCACCATGCACCAGCACCTGAATGCGGTTGGTGCGTCGATGGGCGAACAGGTAGGCAGGTGGGGCGCGCCGCACCGAGATCGCCACCACACGGGCCAGCGCCGTATCTTCCACCGCCCGCAAGTTCAGCGGCTCGGTGTGGTCCGCTACAGGGCATCGATGCGGATCAATTGAGCAGCCCTCGCATCCACAAGGCGCACTGATCGGCCGCAACCAGAGGCCAGGTCAGCGGCGCGCTGGCGCGTCGCTGCGGCTCAATGCGGATGCCTGGCTCCGGTGCGCGCGGAGGCGGCGATGCGGGCGTGTCGATGGCGTCCGCCACCAAAGCAAAGTCGCCTCGCATCAGAGTCACACCGGCCGCGTGCATGGCGACATGCGGTCCTTCGGCCCAAGATTGGTGACCGCTGTGTGTTTCGCTCTTACGGAACGTTGCCGTGCCCCCTGTCTTCAGATCGATGTCGCGTGCGGTACCCATGACGACCTTACAAGTCTTCGGTTCACCGGGACTCTTTCGCCCCAGTGGGCTGTTCGGCGCTCACCAAGGACTGAAGCACCAGCGCGATCACCCCGCCCACGATGGCCATGTCGGCGATATTGAAAGCCGGCCAGTGCCAGCCGCGTAGGTGGAAGTCGAGGTAGTCGATGACCTGCCCGCGGACGGCGCGGTCGAACGCGTTACCCAGGGCGCCGCCCAGGATGAGGCTGTAGGAAAGACTCTCCAGCCTGCGCAGTGGGCGGGACAGCAGGCACACCAGCCATACGGACACCACGAGGGCGATGGCGAGGAAGAACCATCGCTGCCAGCCAGCCGCGCACCTCGGCTTCATGGCTGCGCAGCGTGTCTTCGTAGCGGGCCTTGGCTTCATCGACCATGGCCAGCTTGGCGGCCAGTTCGCGGTCCTGGCGGTTCTTCAGATCCCATTGAAGGGGGATCGATACGCCGATCGAGACCATGTTGGAGTAAGCCGGGCCGCGCTGGGCGTAGCTGGCCTCGACGCTCCAGTCGGCTCGTTTGTTGGCCTGCGCCAGCCGGGCATCGGTTTCCGCGGTATCGACTTCTGCGCTCACGGCCAGCAGATCAGGGTGTTGCTTGAGGTGCTCGCTTGAAACCGCGCTCTGGAGCGGGGTGGTTTGCCAGGGTGGTGCGCCGGAAAGCGGTCGCTCCGCATCGGGAGCGCCCACCCAGCGGGCCAGCATCAAGCCGGCGTTGCGCGACTGGCGGTCGATCTGGCTGAGCCGGTCCTCCAGCAGAATCACGGCGCTGCGGGCAGCGAACACATCCGCCTGGCTGCCCCGAGCGGCACGAAAGGCGCTGTCGGCTGCCTGCACCTGCAGCCGGGATTCTTCGACCTGTTGCTGAACCAGCTCGCGCATGGCCTGGTTGTAATAGCGGTCCAACCAGGCCAGTGCGGTGTCGCGTTGCAGCTTGGCCAGCGTCAGCTGGCGCTGCGCCTGCACCCGTTGCGCGTCGCGTTCAAAGCGCTCCGAGCGCAACTGGCGTTTTTCGGAGCGGGTGATCTCCTGCATGACGCCAATGCGGCGCATGGTCATGAAGTCGCGCGTCAGGCTGCCGCGGTCTGACCCATTGGCCGGCAGGTTGTCGATGCCGAATTTGAGCACCGGGTCGGGGAGCTGGCCGGCCGCCACAGCCTGTTCTCGGGCAGCGGCGGTCAGCGCACCTTGGGCAACCAATTGCGGGGACCGGTCGACGGCAATGCGCTGCGCCTCGATCAAGGTCAAAGGGTCAACGGCCCACGCCGCAGACGCCATGGCCACCATCAAGGCTGCGGCGGCAGTCCGATGAATCGGAAAGGAAATCAACATCGAACCTCCTGAGCACGGGCAACGACCTGTCGATGCACAGGCAGTGCTTCGACAGGAGCCAGGTGGTCTGGGAGGTCAGAGTCGGAAGCAGCAGTTCCGGATGGCTACAGGGGGCGCGGTGGTGCGCTTCAAATGTGGCGCCTGCAGCGGCGCGCTTCAGAAAACACCGGGATGGCGACCTGCAAACTGAAATTGGCAGGCAAAGTGCCGATGGCCACAGGCGACGGCAACTCATACTTGTCGGCGGACTGTTGCCCAGCTTGGCAGTGTGCATGACACAGGTTCGGCTGCTCGTCGTCCATGGTCAACGGCATGGACTCCGCACAAGGCATGCCGACTTCGGCCATCGCGGCCGCTTCAGCGATCTTTGATTCAGAACCCGGACAGACGTAACCAGCCACCGCCAGCTGCATGAACAGCAGGCTGACCAGTGCGACAAGCACTGTGATCAGGCGGTGGCGACGGTTTCGGGTAAGCGGCCGGCCATCCCACCTTGGCTAGGCATCGGTGTGGGATGCCGCTAGATTGGCTATCGGAGGTTCAGGATGCGCCGGGCACCGCTGAGCACTATCAGCGCAATGACTGCGCCAATCACGAGGTCAGGGTACGAGGAGCCCGTCCAAGCGACCAAAACACCAGCGACTATCACCCCCGCGTTTGCGATCACATCATTCGCAGAAAAAATGTAGCTTGCCGTCATGTGGGCGCCCCGATCCCGCTTCTTGGCGATCAGCACCAGGCAGGTGACGTTGGCGATCAATGCGACCAGCCCGATACTCATCATGAGCATGGACGCCGGCTCACTTCCCACAACTGCCCGCCGAACGACCTCCAAAAGCGCGCCAAGCGCAAGCACGACTTGCAACCAACCAGCGATGTGCGCTGCCTTCATCTTCAAGGCGGCGGCGCGGCCCACCGCATAGAGCGCCAGTCCGTAGACCGCCGCATCGGCGAACATGTCAAGCGAGTCCGCTATGAGACCTGTGGACTGGGCGATCAGGCCAACGATCAACTCAAAGACAAACATCGCACCGTTGATAGCGAGCAGCAGCTTTAAGGTCCGAGCCTCAGAGGCATTCCCCTCTGCGTCTGGGGCCGTAGACTCGTCGCTTTGCACGCTGTCCAACACTTGCGCGCCGAGGTTGAGAGGGATGAGACGGCCCAGCAGCTCTTGCGTACTTCCCCCATGCTGCACGGTGAGTACACGGTCCTTCAGATCGAAGTCCAGTGCCGCAACAGCCGACGCATCGGCCAGCGCCATCCGAATGAGATTCTCCTCCGACGGGCAATCCATCTTCGGCACGGAGAAACGCGTCTTCCACTGCCCGCCTTCGGTGCGCCTCTCGCTTGTCAGCAGAACCGCACCCAAGTTCAGGGGCGTCAGCTTCTGGGCGATCCTGGCGGGCTCGCCCGAGTGCACCACCCGGAGCTGCCGATGGGCCAGATCGAAGGTCATCGGCCCAACCCCGGTCAGACCACCCAGCGCCATGCGAATGAGGTTCTCCTCGGAGGGGCAGTCCATTCCCGGAACTGAAAATGTGCTCTCCACGGAAGCAATGGCGCTTGGGGCCTCGTCGACCGTCTGCGAATTGCAACTGCTCGAGCAGCTACTGCTTTGACATGTACTCATGTCCCGTATTAGAAACCCTCAAGTAGCTGTAGAGTCAAGCGGTAGGTAGGCAAATATGAAAATCGGTGAACTATCGTCATTGGCAGGGTGCTCCGTTCCCGCGGTGCGCTTTTATGAAGCAGAGGGCCTTCTGCAGGCGCCCCTGCGGGCCGCCAACAACTATCGGCAATATGGCCAACAGCATGTCGACAGGTTGGCCTTCATCGTTCGGTGCCGCTCGCTGGACATGTCGCACGACGATATCCGGGCTCTGCTGCAGTTGCAGGACGACCCCGCCATGTCCTGCGACGAGGTCAATGCCTTGCTAGACGATCAAATGCGCTTGGTAGAGCAGCGAATCGCCGAGTTGCAGGCGCTGCGCAAGCAACTGCGTGCCATCCGCAGTACCTGTGCGGGAGGGGTATGCGTTGGCGATTGCGGTGCACTTGAATCGCTGCGCAGCGCCACTGGGGCAAGCTGGCCAACCGTTCGCTGAGCGGAGCCTCAAATAACGACATTCAGCTCGGTGCGAACCAACGATGCGGTAGCAACTCGTGAACCAGGCTAACCCGTTGCGTCGGCAAGCGAGCCAAAACGTCCTTGAGATACGCATAGGGATCATGCCCATTGAGTCGTGCTGACTGGATGAGCGTCATGACGGCTGCTGCCCTCTGACCAGCTCGTAGGCTGCCCGCAAAGAGCCAGTTGTTGCGGCCAATGGCAATCGGCCGAATCTGGTTCTCGATCCAGTTGTTGTCCACGGGGACCCTTTGATTTCAGTGCAAAAAGTGACGGTTCGTTTGCCGAGCAACGGCGCGGGCCCTGCGCGGTAAGTCGTTGATTCCACTGCAGTTGCTGTTCGGTCTGGCCGAGCGTATCTTTAGCTGCCTTTCGACTCTTGAGGAGCGGCGGCGATGCAGGGTTGGCAAACACCTTATCTGGGCCTGCGTGAGCTGCCGCGGGAGATCTCTGCCTTCGAGTTGCAGGCCTTCTTCAGCTTCGGCCCTGCCGAGAAAGAGCTGATCGAGCGGCGCCGGGGCGACCGCCATAAGCTGGGCTTGGCGCTGCACATCGGTTTCTTACGCATGAGCGGGCGCCCATTGAACAGTGTTCGTGCCGTGCCAGTGGCCTTGCTGCGCCACCTGGGCAAACTGCTGGAGATCGAGACACCGGATTTGGCCTCGCTGCGCGCGCTTTACACCCGGGGCCGCACCCTGTTCGACCACCAGCAGCAGGCTTGCGAGGTTCTGGGCTTTGCCTGGATGAGCGAACACCAACGCCGTGCGCTCGTGCGTGTATTGCGCGACGAGGTGGCGCACACCGCCGATCGCGAGCGCCTGCTGCTGTGGGCCCGCCACTGGTTGTATGAACACCGACTGATCATCGTGCACGAGCGCGCCATTCGCAGCATAGTGGCGGCTGCACTCGACGATCTCGAAACCACCGCTGCTGCGTCCGTGCGAACCATGGTGCCGGCCGCCACCCTGAAGCTATGGGCGGCGGCTATAACCGCCAGCCGGCCAGATGGCCAGCACTGTCAGAGCTGGTTGTGGAGCGCGCCTGCCAAGCATTCCACGCGCCAGATTGCTGAAGTGCTCGAGCGCATCACCTTCCTCAAAGGACTGGGCCTGGATCGCCACCTGGGCGAGCTCAATGGCACGCTGGTGCGCCGCTACGCCCGGCGCATGGCCACACGTCCGCCCTCGGTCAGCGAACGCGTCAAGGAGCCAGCACGAACCGTCGAGTTGGCCTGCTTCCTGCGCTACTGCCTGCTGACGACCACGGACCAGTTCATCCTTATGTTCCAGCGCCGCGTCACGGATCTCTGGCGCCAATGCGCTGACGAGGTGGGTACCGCCGTCGACTGGTCACGGCAGTACCAATTGCTATTGCAGGATTTGACGGACCTGGTCGAGGACGAATCTGCTTCGGCTGAACTGCGTACCAAGCTGCGTGAACTGGTTGCCGCCAGGCGCGCGCAGAAGGCTCCGAGCCGAGCGTCGGGCATCCGTCGGCAACTGATCGCCACCATCGTCCCTGTGCGCTCGCTCTTGGTCGCCGTCAGCAGCTTGGCCTGGAAGGCTACGGGTGAACATCCGGCACTGCAAGCACTGGACACCTTGCGCACGCAGTATGCGACCGGTGACAAGAGCCTGCCGAAGGACTTCACGGCGGCAAGGCTGGGGGCGGCATGGCGCCAGGACATCTCCGACACCGACCGCGAGCGGGCATTCCGGGCGCTGGAGGTGTCCACGCTGTTGGCCTTGCGCCGAGCCGTTCGCAATGGCTCGGTCTGGGTCGAGCATTCGCTGAGTTTCCGGGGTCGCGAACGGCTGTTTATTCCGGATGAGCGCTGGAAGACCGAGGCCCGGCGCCACTACGCCAGACTCCAGATGCCAGTCAAAGCGGGCAACTTCCTCGCACCGCTGCTGGAGCGTGTGCGCGCCGGCGTGGATGCCGTGGCTGCGGCCGTGCGCACCGGAACGCTGCGGGTGGATGATGAACTGCACCTGGCGCCACTGGTGGCCGACGACGAAGACCCCGAGGTCACCAAGTTACGCCACCGTCTCGATCAACGCATTGGCGAGGTTCAACTGCCAGAAGTCATCCTGGCGGTGGACGCCCAGGTGCGCTTCAGCTGGGTGATGCTTGGCCGTGAGCCGCGTTCTGGCCAGGAACTGCTAATGGTCTACGCCGGCATCCTGGCCCACGGCACCAGTCTCACGGCGGCCGAGTGCGCGCGCATGATCCCTCAGCTGTCGGCCGCGAGCATCCGCCAGGCCATGCGCTGGGCCAGCGACGAGCGGCGCCTGACGTTGGCCTGCCAGGCGGTGCTGCAGTACATGCAACGCCACGCCATTGCCGCCACTTGGGGCCGAGCCGACCTGGCTTCCTCGGACATGATGAGCCTGGAGACCAGCCGACGGGTATGGCAGGCGCGCCAGGATCCAAGGCGGCAGACGGCCTCCATCGGCATCTACAGCCACGTGCGTGACCGCTGGGGCATCTTCCACGCTCAGCCCATCGTGCTCAACGAACGCCAGGCCGGCGCGGCTATCGAGGGTGTTGTGCGGCAAGAGCGGGTCGAGACGACACAACTGGCCGTGGACACCCACGGCTACACCGACTTCGCCATGACCTTGGCCCGGCTGCTGGGCTTCGATCTGTGCCCCAGGCTCAAGGAGCTCAAGCAGCGGCGTCTGTTCGTGCCGCGCGGCATGAAGGTACCCGAGGAGATCGCTGCCGTCTGTGAGGCCGGCATCGACACCGCGTTGATTGAAGCCCACTGGGACAGTCTGGTCCACCTGGCGGCTTCGGTGTCGAGCGGGCATGCCAGCGCGGTGAGCACCTTGGCCCGGTTCGGCTCGGCCGCCAGAGGCGACCCGATTTACGACGCCGGCGTGCAGGTGGGCAAGCTGCTGCGCACGGCATTCCTGGCCGACTACTTCGTCAACGAGGCCTTCCGACGCGAGTTGCGACGGGTGCTCAACCGCGGCGAGGCAGTCAATGCACTGAAACGGGCGATCTATACCGGCCGCGTCGGCCCAGCGCAAGCCCGGCGCGCCGACGAGATGCAGGCGGTGGCCGATGCGTTGAGCTTGCTGGCCAACATCGTGATGTCCTGGAACACGGCGCAGATGCAGACCGTGCTGGATCGGTGGGCCAACCGGCGCCAGATCGTGCCGCCAGAGCTCATCGGGCGGGTGGCACCTACACGGTTGGAGGGCATCAACCTGCGTGGGGTCTTCCGCTTCCCGGTGGACCGCTATGCAGCCCAGATCCTGCCCTCACAAACGGCCCGCAAAACAAGCGCCTCCGCATGAGATCAACCCCACAAACAGGGCTTCGCAGGCCGAATGAGGGACCAACAGAAAATCATTGCCTGACAAAGACTTACCCTGGGCCAAGGAACCAGACCCGCGCAAATGCTCGCTCTCCGGGCGGATGGGAACCGTCACTTTTTGCACTGAAATCAAAGGGACCCCTGATCGGCCTGTCGGCGCATGCCTTGCTCAACGGGCGCTGGCCGCAGCGGCGGCCGATCACGCCGCCCGGGGCCCCGACCGAAAGGCGGGCGGGCTGATGGACGCGCCGCTTTCGACGCCCACCGGGCACGACCGGCATGGGCGCTATCCCCAGGCCGTCACCGTCGAGGATGTGCAGCGCAACCTGGTCGCGGTGCGTTCGTGCATCGCTGCGGCCAGCCGGCGGGTCGGCCGCGATCCGGCCGGTGTGCGCCTGTTGCCGGTCAGCAAAACCCAGCCGGAGAGCCGCCTGCGCCTTGCGTATGCGGCGGGCTGCCAACTGCTGGGCGAAAACAAGGTCCAGGAAGCGCACCTCAAATGGCAGGCGCTGCAGGACCTGGCCGACCTGCGCTGGTCGGTCATCGGTCACTTGCAGACCAACAAGGCCAAGCTCGTGGCGCGCTTTGCTTCGGAGTTCCAGGCGCTCGACAGCCTGCGGCTGGCCGAAACCCTCGATCGCTGTCTGCAGCGCGAAGGGCGGGCGCTGGACGTGTTCGTGCAGGTCAACACCTCTGGCGAAACCAGCAAATACGGCCTTGCGCCTGAGGCGGTGGCGGCTTTTCTCCAGGCCCTGCCGGCATTCGGGGCCTTGCGTGTGCGCGGGCTGATGACGCTGGCGGTGTTTTCCAGCGACGCCGCGCGTGTGCGCCGGTGCTTTCGGCTGCTGCACGGTCTGCGCGAACGCCTGCGGCAGAGCGCGCCGGCCGGCATCGGGCTCGACGAGCTGTCGATGGGCATGTCGGGCGACTTGGAGATCGCGGTGGAAGAGGGCGCCACCGTCGTGCGGGTTGGCCAGGCCATCTTTGGTGCGCGCGCGTTGCCGGACAGCCATTTCTGGCCCGGAGAAGCCGGCGGCGGTCCGGCGCTGTCTGGAGACACGCTACCTGGCGGGGTTTTTGCATAATGCCGCTCGCCTGGCCCGGCGCGGGGCCAAAGCGTTTCGCCGTTCGATCCGGCATCCCGAAATAGAGGCATCCTCCCCATGCGGCTTGTTCAGGTCCCGATGTCGATAGGCAGCAATTGCCGGCCGCATTTCCAGATCGGCCGCTACATGGGCCAGGCTTTCCCGCACTACCAGCCGCCGCCGTTTTTCTTTGACAAGCTCGGGGCCGGTGACCTGCCCGGGGTGATCAGCCTGGTGGAGCGGGACTTCCGGTTGGCGCGCGAGGACCTCTACGTTTTCGAGGGCGGTGGCCAGTTCGTGCCCCGCGACCGCGCGTCGGGCATGGCCTTCCTGCACGATTTCGGTTGCCCCAACCGCCTCTGGGACGATCGCGACGCTTGCGAGGCGGCGATGCTCAGTGAGTGCGAAGCGTCCCTGGCCAAGTACCAAGGTCTCGCGGAAAACACCCGCCGCGTCCTGGCGGGACCACTGCAGGTGGCGCTGGTGTACCTGGGCACGGCCACGCGCGACGGTTTTCTGGCGCTCAAAAGCGTGCTTCGCGAACGCTACGGCAAGGATTTCCTGATTTTGAACGTGCTGGAACAGAATCTGCGCCATCTGGCCGTGACCGACGGCACCGTGGTGCCGGTTTTCGTCAACGACGCCGAAAGCCCCAAGCGCCACACCCCGCAGGAATGGCAAGGCTGGGACGCTTCGTGGGCCGCGGCCCTGTCGTGCCTGCCGCTGGACGGGGTGCCCTCTTGCCCGTTGGCGGCTTCGGCGGAGCCGGTGACCGCAGACCCTGTGTGAGAATGCCTTCGCCCCGGGAGCCAGAACCCGGCGGCGTTTTCTCGCGAAGGAGACCACCATGGACCGCATCAGGGTCCCGCTTTCGATAGGCCGCGACTGCCGTCCACGGTTCCAGATTGACCGTTTCATGACCGCGCATTTCGCGGGCTACCAGCCGGAATCGTATTTTTTCGATCACCTCATGAAGGGGGGGCTGCCCGGTGTGGCCAACTTCATCGAGAGGGATTTCCAGCTCGGCCCGGACGACGTGGCGCTCGACGAAGTCGGAGGGCAGTTCATCCCGCGCGAACGGGCTTCGGGCATGGCCTTTCTGCACGACTTCGGCTGCATGCACAAGCTGTGGGACGACCGCGCGGCGGGTGAGGCCGCGCTCGCGGCGGCCATGCCGGACTCGCTGGCGAAGTTTGCCCACCTGGGGCAGAAGACCCGCGCCTTGCTCGCGGGCGCCGCCGAGGTGGTGCTGATCTACCTGGGCCCTGGCACCGAAGCCGATTTCCGGCGCCTGCAGCAGGTGCTCGCCACCCGCTACCGCAAGCACTTCCTGCTGGTGAACGTGCTGCAGCAGGGCGAAGATGCCCCCGCGGTGACCGACGGGTCGGTACTCAACCTGTGGGTCAACGACCGCGAAGGCCCCAAGATCGGCACCCCACAGGCCTGGACCGGCAACGACGACTCGTGGGACGCCGCGCTCTCGCGCATTCCGTTCGACCGCATGTCCCGCGCCGCCTTCGCCTGATCGCGCCAGCCCACGGGCAGGCCTTGGGCGGTGTCATACTTCCGGCTCGGCCGCGCCTTTGCGTGGTCTTTTTTGTGCCCCATGCGCCGCCTTCGCCCGTTGCCCTGCGTCCTGTCGACGACCGTGTTGTTCTCTGACCTGGCGGAGCGCCGGTCATGAGCCGGCCTTCAGGGCTTTCCCGGCGGCAGTGGCTGCTCTGGGCGGCGGCGGGGCTGCCGGTCGGCGCCAAGGCGGGTCAGACGCCGGCCGAGCGGCGCTGGAAATCCGATCTCGATGCCTTTGCCGATGCCGACCAGCTCTGGCCCCCGCCAGCGGGGTGCCTGCTGTTCATCGGCAGTTCGACGATCCGCATGTGGAACGGCCTGGAGTGGGCGTTTCCCGCCGTGCCCCAGGTGGTCAAGCGGGGTTTTGGCGGTGGGCGCCTGGCCGACTGTGCCGACCTGGTGCCGCGTCTGGTGCTGCCCTACGAGCCCCGGCAGGTGGTGCTCTATGCGGGCGACAACGACCTGTCCGAAGGCGCCAGTCCGCAGGCGGTGGCCGGGCACTGCGCGCGCTTCGTGCAGCAGACCCGGGCCGGCCTGCCGGGTGTGCCCATCGCCTTTGTGTCGGTCAAGCCCAGCCCCTCCCGTCTGGGCATCCTGCCGGCGGTGCGCGAAACCAATGCGCTGCTTCGCCAGTGGGCAGCACAGACGCCAGGTTTCGAGGTCATCGATGTGTTCACCCCCATGGTGGATGCCGGTGGCCTGCCGCGGCGCGAGCTGTTCCTGCCCGACATGCTGCACCTCAACGCGGCCGGCTACGCGCTGTGGCAGTCGGTCATCTCACCGCACCTGCGCACCTGAGGCCACGCGCCACGGCCGGACCACGCCGCGGTCGCGCCATTCGGCCAGCCAGGCCACCAGCAGCAAAGCCACCAGCGACCCCGCCAGCAGCAGGGCGTCGAGCCAGTACGGGCGCCAGACCTGGGTCGAGCCGAAGGTGGCGAGCGTGAACAGCGCCAGCACCAGGTGCGAGCAGAACACCAGCAGCGAATGCCGCCCCATCAGCTCCAGCGGCCACGGGCGCGGCAGGTGGCGGTGGATCCAGGGCGCCAGGGCGGTCAGTACCACGAACAGGCTGGCGAAGTTCAAGACCCGTGCCGGTCCGAGCGCCCATTTGTCCAGCAGGAAGGCCACGGCCGGCCAGCCGGGAAGGGGCGCCTGGCCGGCGACATGGCGCCAGACCAGCATGCCCAGCGCGTAGGCGGCGGCCGGGCCCAACACCCACCAGGGCCAGCGGGGCAGCGGCGTCTGGCGCATGCCCAGGGCCAGGCCGGCAACCCAGAGCCCTTGCCAGGCGAGGCCGTGGAAGGCTCCCATGTCCTTGTAGGGCACGGGCCACTGGGCGGTGCTGGTCCAGAGGCCGTAGACCCAGCGCCCGAGGCCCCATTGTTCGGCCAGCCAGAGCAGCGCGCTCACCAGCAGCACGGGTTGCCAGCCGAAGCGGGCCGCCAGACCCAGCACCACCGGGCTGAGCAGCATCAGGCCCACGTAGAGCGGCAGGATGTCCAGCAGGGGTGGGTTGTGCAGCAGCAGCATAGCCCCGAGCACCGCGTTTCCCCGGTCGATGAAATAGAACTCCAGCAGCCCGGTGGCGCCCCCTTGCTGGTTGCGCACGCCCAGCCAGGCGATCACGGTGAAGGCCAGGGCGACCAGCGCCATGTGGCACAGATAGAGTTTCCAGGCGCGGGCGAAAAAGGCCGCCTGCATGGCCGCCACGCCTTGGCGCCGCCCCCGCGTGCCGTAGACCCGCCCGGCCATGAAGGCCGACAGGAAGACGAAGCCCTCGGCCGCCGAGACGAAGCCGAACGGCTGCCCCAGGGGCAGCGAGAAGCGGGTCGGCATGTGGGTCAGCGTCATCAGCACGAGCAGGAGGCCACGCAGGGCGTCCAGCTCCCAGAGACGGCGTGCGGCTTGAGGCATCGGCGGTCGCGAAAGGAACCCGCCATGATAGCTGGGGAAAACCCGCAGACGGGCATGCCCGGGATTGCCCCGGGTGGTGCGACCCGCCTCAGGGTTGCTGCAGGCGGGGTTCTCCCAGGTCGATCACCCCCATCAACCGGACGAAGATGGTGGGCGTGGCCCGGCCATCGACCGGCAAGCCCTCGTGCCGCTGGAAGGCCTCGATCCGCTCCGCCAGGGTCTGCCCGCCCGGCAGCTGCCGGGCCTGTTGCCGCCGCTGCAACTGCTGGTTGAGCCAGCGTCCGGCCGCGTCGTTGGCGGCGGCCGTGTAGACGCGGCTGGTCTGTCCAGGCGGCAGGCGCCACAGCGTGGCGTAGCTGCCGGTCCACTCGGCGTTCAGCTGGGCGGTCGTGATCGACCATTGCCGCCCGGATGAGGCGAGCAGAATCTGGTCGCCCTGGATGCCTTCAAGGCGGACCCAGCGGGCGACGTCGCCCTGCCGCAGCAGCAGCAGACCTGGGCGGTTGATGGCCTGGAGATCCTTGAACGCCAGCTTGTTGGCCCGGTAGCACTGCAGGCGCTGAGTCAGCGCATCGTCGCAGGGCTGCGCCAGGGCCAGCTTGGCGCCCCAGCGTTGCCCGAGGGCGACCCAGCCTTCTTCCAACTGGTCCGTGAGGCTGGGCAGCAGCACACCATCCGATGCCGCGCCGGTGTCTGCACGGGTTTCGGTGGCACTGGCGGCAATGCGGCTGGCTCCGGCGACCGGCGGCGGTGGCGCAGGGCGCGGGGTGTCCTCCACCGGAATGGGCAGCGGAGCAGCGGGTGGCGCCGATGCAGAGGCCGATGCCGGGTCGGGCACGGTGGGGGCGGCCAGGGTTTGCACCGTCGGCGGCGGGCGCAGCAAGGCCGTGGCGGCCACCGCCAGAACCACCAGGGCGGCGCCTGCGAACAGCCAGCGCCGCTGACGCACGGCCCACGCGCGCCAGACGGCAGCGGGGCTGGGGGGCCGCGTGCGGCCCGGGTTGGCCGGGGGGAAGCCTGGCGCGGGTGCGTCGTCGAAGGCGCCCGGTGGGCAGGTGTCGGGCCAGGGCAGTTCTGCGGCCGCGGCGGCTTCCTCTTCCAGGTGCAGCTCGCCCACCATGGCCGCTGTCACCGGTTGCAGCGCCGCCTGCTCCAGGGTCTTGCGCAGGGCGGGCTCACCGATCAGCACGATCCGCAGCGGGACCGCGCCGTCGGCGTCCGGGGCATTGAGGGCCACCAGTTGCCGCAGCACGAAGAACGGGGCCTGGTGTGCCTGGGTGACGATCAGCAGCGCCGGGCGCCCTTTGGCGCGGCTCTGGCCCAGCGAACGCCGCAGCAGGTCCTGCATCAGGGCCACAGGATGGTCGCCGGACGACAGCGTCAAGCGAAAGGCCTGGCAGAGCAGTTGCATGAACCGGGTCAGCGTCTGCCGCGGTTGCTGCACCCAGGCGGTGCGCGCCGGGCCGTTGAAACGGTCCCAGAGGCGCTGCGCCAGCGCCTGGGCGGTATCAGGCTGGTCGCTGGTCAGCAGGTACAGGCCTGCGGTGGACTCCACGGCGGCCATGAAGTCCTGGAAATCGTCTCGTTGCTCGGAGGTCAGGCCGGCTTGTTCTGAGTCTTGTCCACCCGCACCCTGCGGGACGGGGGATGATGTGCTGTCCATGAGGAGCCTGGCCGTTTGTCAAGAGGGTGGGCGCAAAGGCTGCGATGTTAGTACCAATGGCTGTGGATAAATCACGAATCAGCGGGTCCGGAGAGGGCTTTTTTTATCAATGCCGCAGGCTGAAGCGCTCCTGGCCCCGGCGGAAGATGGCGGTCTGGCGGCCGATCACCTCCAGCGTCACGCCCGGCGCGACTTCCTGGCCTTCCTGCACCATCTGGCCATTGACGATCAGGGTGCGCGAATGCGGGTTTTCCGACCAGGTGGAGCCGGAGATGCGCAGGCCACTGGCCGACGCGGACACCGGCTCGGGGGCTGGCGCCGCTGCGGCCGGTGGCGGCGCCGGCGCACCGGCGGGTGGTGTGGGGCGTGGGGTGGGCGTGGCCTGATCCGGCGCGCTGGCCGCCGTGGCCGGTGGTGGTTCGGGCTTTTCGGCGGTCGCTGGCGCGGGGTTGAGGATGGGGCGGGGCCGCAGGCTGCCGGCGGCGGTGGCTTTGCTGGCGGCCGGCGTGGCCGGTGGCGTTGTGTCCGGCGCCATCGAGGGCGCAGCGGAACTCCCGGCGACCGCAACGGGTTCCGGAGCCGGTACGGGCGTGTGCGTCGGTGACCAGGCTCGCCAGAGCAGCGCGCCGCCCACCAGCAGGGTGGCGGCTGCGGCCAGCCCGATCCCGCGCCAGCGGCGTGCGGGTCGCTGGCTGGTGAGGGTCACCGGCGACTGGCTGTGCAGACCGGGCACCTGGCCCAGGTCGCGTTCGGCGTCCGCGCGTTTGAGCGCATCAAGAATGTAGGACACGGTGTGCGGACTTTCTCTCAGGCGGGGCCCAGCCGGGGTTCGTCGACGCCGGCGGCCCGGTTGATCTGCATCAGGGTGACGGGGCCGGCCAGGCCATCGGCGGGAATGCCCCGGCGGGTCTGGAAAGCCTGGAGCCGGGCCTGGGGCGTGTCGCCCGCGGTCTCGCCGCGCTGCTGCAGGCGGTCGAGCTGGGCCTCCAGCCAGGGGGCCGCGGGGCCGCGCCAGCCATCGACCAGGCGCCCGGTCTGGCCCGGGGGCAAGCGCCAGAGTGTGGCGTATTCCCCCTGCCACACGGCGGCGAGCGAGGCGGCCGGCACGCGCCAGCGGCGCTCGCCCGCCTGCAGCAGCACATCGTCAGGCGACGCTCCCACCAGCAGCACCCAGGCGGCGGCCTGGCCGGCGGGGCGCAGGGTGAGGATGGCCGGGCGGTCCAGCGCCTGCAGGCCGTGCGTGGTCATGCGCGGGGTCCGGTAGCACTGCAACTGCTGCTGCAGGGCGGCGGCGCAGGGGTTGTCGGCGGGAATGTCTTGCCCCCACTGGCGGGCCAGTGCCTGCCAGGCAGCGTCTTCCGACGGCAGGGCTTCACCGGTCGCGGGCAGGCCGGTCTGAACCGGCTGGGGCACCTGGGCCGCCGCGGTCGGCGCCGCCGGCAGAACGCCGGCATCGGGCGACGTGGCAGCGAATTCGGACCTGGCCGGGGCCGGCTGGGCCCAGGGCTGCCAGAAGGCCAGCACACCGGCTGCACCCAGCGCGGTGCCCGCCAGGCCCCAGGCCAGCGGCCACCAGCGGTCCCGCGCGGCGGAGCGGGGTTCAGCCGCGGCCGGGGCCGGGTCGCCCGTCACCTCGCGCGCGGCGCGTTCGATCACCTCGTCGCCGATCTGGCGCAGGCCGTTGCCATAGGCACCCAGCAGGGCGCGGTCGCACAGCAGGTTGATGCGGCGCGGCACGCCACCGGTCAGCGTGTGGATGCGCCGCAAGGCGGCGGCGGTGAACGGGCCTTCACCCTGCAGGCCGGCCACCTGCAGCCGGTGCTGCACGTAGCGCGCGGTCTCGTCGGCGGTGAGTGCGCCGAGGTGGAAGCGCGCGATCACGCGCTGGGCCAGTTGCTCCAGCTCGGGCCGCGCCAGCAGTTCGCGCAGTTCGGGCTGGCCGATCAGCACGATCTGCAGCAGCTTGCGTTCGCTGGTTTCCAGGTTGGTGAGCAGGCGCAACTGCTCCAGCACGTCGGGGGCGAGGTTCTGTGCCTCGTCGATGATCAGCACGGCCTGCTTGCCGGCCGCGTGGGCCTGCAGCAAAAAGGCGTTGAGCCGGTCCACCGGCGTCTTCACGCCGGGGGCGGGCGAGGCATCGGCGGCGCTGGTGTCGACGCCGAATTCCTCGCACACCGTCTGCAGCAGTTCGTGCACCGTCAGGCGCGGATTGAAGATGTAGGCCACCTGGCAGGTGGCGGGCATCTGTTCGAGGAAAGCGCGGCAGACGGTGGTCTTGCCGGCGCCGATTTCGCCCGTCAGCAGCACGAAGCCGCCACCGCCCTGCACGCCATAGAGCAGGTGCGCAAGCGCTTCGCGGTGGCGCTCGCTCAGATACAGGTAACGGGGGTCCGGCGCAATCGAAAACGGCGTCTGCCGCAGGCCGAAAAAAGAGGCGTACATGGCCCGGAGCATACCGGGCCGACACCGGGGGCACCAGCCAGGCGCTCAGGCGCCGGCCGGTGCGGGTGGCTCCCGGCGCGGTCAGGCCGCCAGGGCCATGGCGGGTTTGGCGGCGCTGCTGCTGGCGCTGGCCTTGGTGGCGGCGGCGCACTCGATGTCGCCCGAGAGCTGGCCGCCTTCTTCGATCACCACCTTGCCGTAACGGATCTTGCCGGTGACCTTGCCGGTGGCGTGGATCACCAGCTTCTGGCGCACGGTGAGGTTGCCTTCGAGCGAGCCGTGGATCTCGGCGATGTCGACCTCGGCCGAGCCCTTGAAGGCGCCCTGTTCGGCGATCTGGATCACGCGCGAATCCATGGTCGCCTCGACCAGACCTTCGACGAACAGCGTGTCGCAGTCGGTGATCTCCACGCCCTTGAGCTTGATGTTCGGCCCGACGGTGAGCTTGCTGCCGTTTTCGCCGGGGGGGGCGACGGGCGCGGAGGCCGACGTGGACGCAGCGGCCACGGCTGCCGAGGCGCTGCTGTCGCTGGTCCGGCTGGTCACGCTCGACGACGTGCTGCTGGTCGAGCCCGCGCCGTAGCGCGACGGATACGGGTTGTTGCCCGTGCTGTTGAGAGGGGTGTTGTCGGACTCGCGTTTGCCGAAGTGCAGTGCCATGAAGCCTCCTGTAAAAACTGAAGCGCTCATGCTAGGGGCCCAGCGGCTTACATTCGGGACGGTACCGTAAGAGCCGTAACGGGATGCACCCGTGTTTGCTTGCGGCTGTTGCGTTCGGTCACGTCCCGGGCCGGCCCAGGGGCTCAGCCGCCCTGGCGGCGGGCCTCCATCTCGCGGATCAGCGCGCGGGCTTCGTCGCCTTCCGGAATCGGCTCGCCGCCATCGCGCCACTGGATCGCCGACTTGAAGCCATGCTCCTGCGCATGGCGGCGGAACCACAGGCCTTCGGGGTTGTGGCGCGTGATGCCGTCGAACACGGTGGCCATCATCTGCGTCTGCTCCAGGCCCATGGTCAGCATCACCTGGTTGACCACCAGCTTGTGCATGGCCAGGTGCGACGACGGCACGCCGGCGATGCGGGTGGCGAGCTTGAGCACCGCGCCGTCCAGCTCGGCCGCCGGCACGGCCTGGTTGGCCAGGCCCCAGTCGGCGGCGGTGCGCCCGTCGATCACGTCGCCCGTGAACATGAGCTGCTTGGCACGCACCGGGCCGAGGCGGAAGGTCCACATCGCCGTGGTGGGGCAGCCCCACACGCGGGTCGGCATGTAGCCGATGCGCGCGTCCTCGGCCATCACCAGCAGGTCGCAGCACAGCGCGATGTCGCTGCCACCGGCCACTGCGGCGCCGTGTACCTGGGCGATGGTGGGCTTGGCGCTCTTCCACAGGCTCATGAAGTGCTCGGTGTTGCGCTTCATGTAGGCGTAGTCGACCATCGGATCCCAGGGGTAGGCCTCCTGCTGGCACGGGTGCTCGATGTGCTGGCTGGCGGTGTCGGCCAGGTCGTAGCCGCCACAGAAACCCTTGCCCGCGCCCTCGACCACGATCACGTGGATGCCCGGCTCGGCGTTCGCCCATTCCACGGCCGCCCGGATCTCGCCCGGCATGGCATCGTTGATGGCGTTCAGCCGCTCGGGGCGGTTGAGCAGCAGCCGGGCGATGCGCGGGTTGCGCGGGTCGGGGCCGATGGTGAGGGTGCTGAAGTCGGGCATGGCGGTTTCCTCGGTGAGGCGGGATGGAACGGCGCCATCCTAGGTGGCGCCCCCGCGTGGCCGCTGCCGCGCAGGCGACGCCTACGGGCATACCCCGATGCCGCTGCGCTACAGTGCCCCGCATGCCCAGCCCTTACTGGGTGCTGGGCGAGCGCCCCGGCACCGCGCTTTTGCCTGCCACCACGCCCTTGCCGCTGACGCAGGTGGGGGCGCTGCTGGCGCGCCTGGGGCAGGGCGATCCGCACGCCGTGGCCGAAGACCTGTTGCGGCTGGTCGGGGCGCATGTGCCTCTGGCGCAGTGCGCCATCTTCGCGTTCGAGGCGGGCCGGCCGGCCCGGGTGGTGGCCGTGGGCGACCGCTCGCGCACGCTCGAACTGCCTCATATCGCCGACACCTATGCCCGCCGCTTTCACCGGCTCGATGGCAGCGCGGCGGTCATGCGCGAAGAGCAGGCCGCGGCCGCGCGCGCCGGCAGCGCGCAGCCGCGCATCCTGCTGCACCGCCAGCAAGGCGCCGACATCAGCCACCCCGAATACCGGCGCCTGTGTTACGAACTGCCGCAGGTGGCCGAGCGCCTGTCGGTGCTGGCGCTGTACGAAGGGCGGCGCTGGTTTTCGGTCAACCTCTACCGCGGGCTGGAGCACGGCCCGTTCGACGAAGCCGGCCTGGCCGTGGTGGAGGCCTTTGCGCCCCTGATCGTGCACACCGTGCGCCTGCACCACACCGGGCTGGCGGTAAACCAGGCGCTGGGCGACCTGCTGCTGGCGCGCCTGGTGCGGCGCTTTCCGGCGCTGACGCAGCGCGACCGCGACGTGGTGGTGGCGCTGATGGACGGCCTTTCGGCGGAGGCGATGGCGCAGCGCCTGGGCCTGACGACCGGCAGCGCCCAGACCTACCGCAAGCGCGTGCTGCGCAAGCTGGGCGTGGGCAGCCAGAAGGCCCTGCTGGCGCTGCTGCTGCAGTCCTGATGTTCCTTTAGGGGAACATGTTCGCGCCGCCTGCCTGCCTACACTGCGCCCACAACCGCACCGTCCACACCACCCACCGGGCACCGCGGCAGGAGACCAGCATGCACCAGCCCCACGCCGAACCCCGGCGTTCCATCTATTACCGCTACCAGGTGTTCGACGCCTGGCTGCCACCGCCGTCGGCGCCCCTGCAGCAGGCCGGGGTGGTGATCGCCGGGGCCGGGCCCATCGGCCTGGTCACCGCGCTGGCGCTGGCGCAGCAGGGCGTGCCTTCGGTGGTGCTGGAGGCCGAGCGCCAGGTGTCCGAAGGCAGCCGCGCCATCGTGTTCACCCGCCGTTCCATGGAAATCCTGCAGCAGGTCGGCGTGGCCGAGCGGGTGGAACGCAACGGCCTGGCCTGGCGCTTCGGCAATTCGGTCTATCGCGGGCAGCGCGTCTTTCGCATGGAAGCGCCGCACAGCGACGACGACCGCTTCTTCCCCATGACCAACCTGCAGCAGCAGTATCTGGAGGAATACCTGGTCGACGCCTGCCGGGCCGAGCCGCTGATCGGGCTGCGCTGGGGCAACCAGGTCACGGGCCTGACGCAGGACGGGCAGGGCGTGCGCATCGAAATCGACACGCCGGCCGGCCCCTACACGCTGGCGGCCGACTGGCTGGTCGCGGCCGATGGCGCGCGCTCGCCGATCCGCACGCAACTCGGTCTGAAGCTCGAAGGCGCTTCTTACGAAGGCCGCTTCGTGATCGCCGACATCCGGGTCGATCTGCCGCTGCCCACCGAGCGCCTGGCGTTTTTCGATCCGCCCTGGAACCCGGGCAACACCATCCTCATGCACCGCGAGCCGCACGGCATCTGGCGGCTCGACTACCAGTTGCCGCCCGGCGAGACGCCAGAACAGGCGCTGCACCCCGACTCGCTTCGGGCCCGCATCGACGCACAGCTGGCCATGATCGGCCACCCCGGCATCGCCTGGGAACTGGACTGGAGTTCGGTCTATTCGGCGCGCGCGCTCACGCTGCCCGACTACGTGCACGGCCGCGTGCTGTTCACCGGCGACGCCGCCCACCTGCTGCCCATCTTCGGCGTGCGCGGCGCCAACACCGGTTTTCAGGACGCCCAGGCGCTGGCCTGGCGCCTGGCGCTGGTGGCGCGCGGCGTGGCGCCGGCCCACCTGCTGGCCAGCTACACGCAGGAGCGCGTGGGCGCGGCGCGCGAAATCATCGACGAAGCCGGCAAGAGCACGCGCTTCATGGCGCCGCCCACGCGCGGTTTCCGTTTGCTGCGCGACGCGGTGCTTTCGCTGTCGCTGAGCCAGCCCTTCGTGAGGCCGCTCTACCACTGGCGCACGTCGCGTCCGCACGAATACACGCATTCGCCGCTCAACAGCGCCGGCGACGACAACGCGCTTTTCACCGCCGGCCCCGCCCACGGCGCTCCGCCGTGCAACGTGCGCCTGGGCCCCGATCAATTCCTGCTCGACCACCTGGGCCACGGCTTCACGCTGCTTTGCGCCACGGCCGCAGCGGCGCTGCCCGAAGCGCTGCAGGCCGAGGTGGCCGCGGCGCGCGAACGCGGCCTGCCGCTGCGCGTGATCGCCGTCGGTGCACCCCAGTCCGTGGCCGGGGCCGATCTGAGCCTGGCCGATGCCGACGGTCACCTGCGCGCGCGCCACGGTCTGCGGGCCGGCGGCGCCTACCTGTTGCGCCCCGACCAGCACGTCTGCGCGCGCTGGATGACGCTGGACGCCCACCGCCTGCGTGCCGCCCTGCAACAGGCCGTGGGCCAGGCCGCCACGCCCACCACCCCGAACCCAGGAGCCTGACCATGCCGTCTTCCCCTGCCGCCACCTTGACCGTGCCCGGTCTCGAACAGGTCTACGACGCGCTGGCCCGCGCCATCGATCAGGCCGGCCCCGACAAGACCGAGCTGTTTCTGGTCAAGCTGGCCCTGCTCAATGCCGACGCGCTGGCCGACCCGAAACGTTTCGATACCCATATCCAGGCCGCTTTGCGGGATTTGTAGCCCCTGCCACGCCAGCAGGCGCCGGTTTTGCCGCATCATGCGCGGCTTTGTCATTTCCCCTGCGATCCCTGCCATGCGTGACCTGGGCTACAACCCCGATGACCTTTCCGTCCAGATCTCCGAGATGCTGGTCGCCACCACCGATACCGCCGACAGCGAGATCGACCAGGCCGTTCCCGAGGTCCTGAAGCTGGTGCGCGACAAGCTGAAGATGGACGTGGTGTTTGTTTCCGAGTTCGCCAACGGCCGGCGTGTTTTCCGCTTTGTGGACACCCCGCCCGATCAACCGGTGATCGCGCCAGGCGGCTCCGACCCGCTGCAGGACGCCTGGTGCCAGCGCGTGGTGGACGGCCGCCTGCCGCAGTACATCCCGGACGCGCAGACGCTGCCGGCCTCGGCCCCCTTGGTCAAAGCGCTGCCATTTCCCATCGGCACCCACCTGAGCGTGCCGATCGTGCTCCAGAGCGGCGAGGTGTACGGCACCCTCTGCGCTTTCAGCTTCAAACCCAAGGAGCCGGCCGAGGCGGACGACCTCAAGGTATTGCGCTACACCGCTCAGCTCGCCGCCAAGAAGATCGACGAGCACCGCGCGCTGGCCCGCCATCGGCCGCCCGAACCCGAACTCAGCCTGGTACCGATCGAGAAGAAAAAAGGCTGGTGAGGACGCGGGGGCGCGGGGCTGGCGCAGCCCCGGCTCACTGGGCAGGGGTGGCCCCCGGTGCGCACATTATTCGCTCGGCATGCGCGAAAAACGGTGCTGGTCGTGCACGGTCGCGGCGGTTTCAATCGGGGAATGCCCCGCAGACGGGCTGACCGCGCCCATCACCGGGTGACCGCCCGGTGGTGCCGGGGTTGGTCGCCACCCGAAGCCGTCCCGAACAGGAGCCATTTTGCTAGCGACCTCCCCCCACGGCCTTGTCACGAGCCCCCATCCCCTGGCCAGCGAAGCGGGCCGGCAGGTGCTGGCCCAGGGTGGCAACGCCATCGAAGCCACCCTGGCCATGGCGGCGGTGCTGGCCGTCGTCTACCCCCATTTCACCGGCCTGGGCGGCGATGCCTTCTGGCTGATCGCCGAACCCGACGGCGCGGTGCGCGCGCTCTCCGGCATCGGCCAGGCCGCGCAGCACTGTGCCGGCTACAGCGGGTCGATCCCGGTGCGTGGCGCCGCTTCGGCGCTGACGACGGCCGCTGCGGTCGACAGCTGGGGCCAGGCGTTCGACATCTCCCGTGACCGCTGGGGCGGCCGCCAGAGCTGGCCGGCCCTGCTGGCGCCGGCCATCGCGCACGCCGAGGACGGGGTGCCGGTCTCGCAGTCGCAGCGCTTCTGGGCCGCGCAGCGGGCCGCCGAGATCCCGGGCTGGCCCGGTTTTTCGGCGGCTTTCCCGTCGGCAGGGCAGACGCTGCGGCAGCCGCCACTGGCCCGCACGCTGACCCGGCTGGCCAAGGCCGGCGCGCGCGACTTTTACGAGGGCGAGATCGCGCAGCGGCTGGCACGCGGCCTAGCCGCTGCCGGCTCGCCCCTGACCCTGGGCGACCTGCAGCGCACCCGCGCGCGCGACGAGGCACCGCTGAAGCTGCCCTACCGGGGCGGCGAGCTGTTCACCTTCGGCCCGCCCTCGCAGGGCATCAGCACGCTGCAGGCCATGGGCATGCTGGCGCATGTCGATTTCGGCGGCATCGCCGAAGGCAGCGCGATGCATTACCACCTGATGATCGAAGCCATCAAGCTCGCCTTCATGGACCGCGACCGCTGGGTGGCCGACCCCGAACACGTTCAGGTGCCGGTGGCCGATCTGCTCGATCCGGCCTACCTCGCGGCCCAGGCGCAGCGCATCTCGCGCGAAAAAGCGCGGCCCTGGCCGCATCTTTTCCGGCACGGCGACACCGTGTTCATGGGGGCGGCGGACGCGCAGGGCCGGGGCGTGAGCCTGCTGCAGACCATCTATTTCGACTGGGGCAGCGGCGTGGTCGCGGGCGACACCGGCGTGCTGTGGCACAACCGGGGCGCCGCCTTCAGCCTCGACCCCGCGCACCCGAACGTGCTGCGGCCGGGCAAGCGGCCGTTCCACACGTTGAACCCCGGCGTCTACCTCGAAGGCGGCCGGCCCCGGCTCCTGTACGGCACGCAGGGCGCCGACGGCCAGCCCCAGACGCTGGTGGCCCTGCTCACGCGCCTGATCGACTACGGGCTGGACCCGCTGGCCGCGATGGCCCGGCCGCGCTTCCTGCTCGGAAAGACCTTTTCCGACGCCCGCGACACGCTCAAGCTGGAAGCCGATGTGGGGGATGACGTGGTGGCGGCGCTGGGCGCCGTGGGCCACGAAATCAGCCTGATCCCCGCGCAGAGCCCGCTGGCCGGGCAGCCCGGCGTGATCCGCCTGGACGCGGCCACAGGCCTGTGCGGCGCGCACGACCCCCGCAGCGAAGGCCTGGCGCTCGGCGTGTGAAGGGGCCGCGGCTCCCCGGAATGCCCAAAGCCCCGGCCGTCATGGTCGGGGCTTTTTTTCGTCGGGTCGCGGCGCGGCGCGGCGTGGCCGCGCGGCCCGGGCTCAGAGCATCAGGCTCACGTGCGCAGACACCACGCGCCAGCCTTCGGGCATGCGCACCCAGGTCTGGCTCTGGCGGCCGATGCGTTCGCTGCCGTCGCGGCGGAACTCGATGTGCGCCACTGCCATGTGTTTGCCGAAGGTGGTGATCTGGCGCGCGGTCACGGTGCGCGCCAGGTTGCCGGCCGGGCGACCCTGGCGGAAGGCCTGGATCGCCTCGAAGCCGTAGAGGTTTTCACCCGCGCCGTAGCGCAGCGTCAGTGGCGAATGCCAGAACAGTTCGTCGAGCACGGCCACGTCGTTGCCGACCAGGGCCGTTTCGTAGCTGTCGAAGACCGCGTTGACTTCGGCCAGCACGTCGGGGCGGTTGATGTCGGCAAGGGGCGTTGTGGAAGCAGCCATGGGAGCCATCCAAGTCATTTGCCACCCCAGTGCACGAAACGGCGTTCGGCCAGCAGGAACAGCAGGTTCATCACGTAGCCCAGGGCGCCGGCGGCGAAGATGGCCGCGTACATCTCGGGCATGTCGAAGATCATCTGGGCGTTCATGACGCGCTGGCCCAGGCCGTCGGTGGAGCCGATGAACATCTCGGCCACGATGACGATCACCAGCGCCAGCGACACGCCCGAGCGCATGCCCACGAAGACCTGCGGCATGGATTCGAGCAGCGTCACGTCGGTCAGCACGCGCCAGCGCGGTGCGCGCATCACCCGGGCGGCGAGCTGGCGCTGCTTGCGCGCACCCATCACGCCGTAGGCGACGTTGAACAGGATCACCAGCGCGGCGCCGAAGGCCGCCACCGCGATCTTGGTGGTTTCGCCGGGGCCGAAGATCACCAGGAACAGCGGAAACATGGCCGAGGCCGGCGTGGAGCGGAAGAAGTCGATGGCGAACTCGATCGACTCGTACAGGCGCTGCGAGGCGCCCAGCACGATGCCCAGCGGCACGGCGATGACCATGGCGATGGCGAACGAACTGAGCGTGCGCACGATGGTCTTGCCGAAGTCCGCGCCCAGCGTGCCTTCGGTCATGCCTTTCCAGAACGCCTGGGCGGCTTCGGTGGGCGAGGGCAGCAGCACCGGGTCGACGGCGCCGGCGGCGTGGATCAGCGCCCAGGCGGCGATCAGGATGACCGCGCCCAGCAGCGGGCGCAGGCGGTGGAGCCAGTGGGGGGCGTTCATGCGCGCACCTCGCGTCGGAAGATTTCGAGGGCCCGGGTCTTGGTTTGCACGAACGCGGGGGTGACGGTGGTCTCGGCATCGCGCGGACGCGGCGCATCGAACACCAGCCGTTCGGCGACGCGGGTGGGGCGCTTGGTCAGCAGCAGCACCTCGTCGGCCAGCAGCACGGCTTCGTCGAGGTCGTGCGACACCAGCAGCGTCGTCACCTCGCGTTCCTTGAGCACCTTTTGCAGGATACCGCGCAGGAACAGCACCATTTCGTAGTCCAGCGCCGAAAACGGCTCGTCGAGGAACAGCACCTCGGGTTCGACCACCAGCGCCCGCATGATGGACACCAGTTGCTGCTGGCCGCCGGACATCTGGTAGGGGTAGCGGTTGAGGTCGAAAGACACGTCGAAGCTGTTGACCACGCTGTCCAGCAGGGTCTGGCGCTCGGTCTTGGTCAGGTCCAGGAACTGCAGCGGGTAGCGGATGTTGTCGATCGCGCGCATCCAGGGGAACACCGCCTCGCGGTAGTTCTGGAACACGTAGCCGATGCGGGTTTCGTAGGCTTCCTTGCCTTCGAAAAGGATCTGACCACCGTCGTACGGCAGGATGCCCGAGATCATGTTGATCAGCGTGCTCTTGCCGCAGCCGTTGGGGCCGAACACCGAGGTGATCTTGCCCTTGGCGATGTCCAGGTCGAAGTTTTCATAGACCGTGACGCCGTCGAAGCGCTTGGTCAGGCCGCGCACCGTGATGTGCGTACCGGCGGGGTACCACCGGTGCGAGGCGCCCTCGGGTGGGGTGGGCGAAAGGGGGGATTCGTTCATCGAGGGCAACACTCGCATGGGTCGTCGGGTTCGTCGGGGGCGTTCAGAAGGCCTTGAGCAGCGCCTTGCTGTCCAGTTTCTCCTTGATCACGCCCAGTTCCACGCCCAGATCCAGGAATTTCTGGAAATCGGCGGTGTCGGCGGCGCTCAGGTCCTTGGTCATGACGATGCGCGGCAGCGGCACGATGGCGGCCAGCTCCGGCGGCACCTTCATGCCGGCGATCAGGTAGCCCCGCGTGCTGCTGTCGCTCTGCGCTTGCTGGACGCCGCGCGCCCAGGCTTCGGTGAAGCGCTTGGCCACGTCGGGGTGCTCGGCAATGAACTTGTCCGACAGCACGGCGCCGGCGGCGAAGGCGCTGGCCTTCTGGCTGCCCAGCAGGTGGGTGGCGATCACGCCGGTTTCCACGCGGCGGGCGATTTTCTGGCCAACCATGATGGTGGCGGCGGGCTCCAGCGTGTAGCCACCGTCGAAGGTGCCGGCCTGCAGCACGCTGGTGTGCATGTTGATGGGCTGCTCCTGGATGGTGAAGTCGGTGCCTTCGGTCAGGCCGATCTTCTTGAGCACGGCGCGGGCAGCGCCGATGTTGGCCGGGCCGGGCGCCGAGAACAGCTTGAAGCCGCCCTTGAAGTCCTTGAGCGACTTGGCCGGGCTGGCCGCCTTGACCACGAACTGCTCGATCACGTGCTGGCTGTTCTGGCCGTTGAGCGAGATGTACTTGAGCGTCTTCGGGCGGCGCGATTCCATGTTGGCGCCTTCGAGCGTGACCAGGTTGGCCGCGCCATCGATGTTGCCGGCGACGATGGCCTGCACGGTCAGCGGGTGGCTGTTCATGGGGATCTCTTCGACCTCCAGGCCCGCTTCCTTGAAGTAGCCCCGGTTCTGGGCGATGTAGAACGGCAGCGCCGCGCTGGAAGGGAAAACGCCGAAGCGCACCTTGTCGGCGGCGTGCGCCAGCGGCAGCAGGGCGGCGGACAGCGCCACGGCGGCAAGGCCCTTGGCGGTGAGGGAAAGGAAGTCAGCGCGTTGCATGGCGGGTTTCTCCGTGAAGTGACAAAAGGGGTTGGCGGGGGTAGGTGGCAGCGGCAAAAAACGACCGGCCGGCGCGGTAGACGCGCGCTTCGCCCATGTCGGGCGGCGGGCCGGCTTCGGACGCACCGTCGAAGGTCAGTTCCAGCTGCACGCCGCTGGGGTCGTAGACGAACAACTGCCACAGCGTGGTGCCGGGCACCAGGAATTCGCGCCAGTCCAGGTCCGCGGCCACGAAGCGCGCGCGGTAGGCGTGGTAGCCCGCGCAGGCCAGCGACACGTGGTCGATGGCGGCGGTGCCGCTGGGCACGTGGTCGAGCCCGCCCAGCGCCGGGCCGCCGGCGTAGACATGGATGATGGCCTGGCCCCCCGGCTGCGGGCAGGCCAGCCAGGCGCCGGGGTAGCCGAAGTCGGGCCGCGGCACGTCGCGCAGGCCGATCACGCCGCACCAGAAGGCGCGGGTCAGGGCCAGATCCCCGGTCTTGATGGCCAGGTGGAACAGGCCCAGGGTGAGCGCGCCGTCGCCGGCGGGCGCTGCGGCGGAAGGCGTGGTCATGGCTGGGTCCCGAGTGCCACGTCGCGGAACAGGCGCGACAGGTCGTCGATGAACGGGTCTTCGGTCTTCCAGCGCGCGCCCGCCACCGGGTCGGCGTTCTGCAGCAGCGTGTCGGTGGCGCGCACCGACAGGTCCATCGCGAAGCGGATGCGGTCGCTGCGGGCTGCGTCAATCGCCTGGAGCCAGGCGCGGACGTCGCGCTGGCCAGCCTGCACCGCCGCTTCGATCAGCAGCGCGGCGCAGCTTGCGTCTTCCATCGCCTGCGTCGCGCCCTGGCCCAGGGTGGGTGCCATGCCGTGGGCGCTGTCGCCCAGGTACAGCACCTGCCGCTCGGGTTCGGTGAAGCGCACCTCGGACTCCTGCATGCGCGCCCAGTGGGCCTCGTCGGCATGGGTGCACAGCGCGTCCACCAGCCATTGCACGGCCGGCGAGGGCGCACCGTTTTCGGGCAGAAAGGCCTGCTGCATGGCTTGCGGGGTCTTCCAGTCGTCGGGGATCGGGGTGTCGGCATCGATCGGGTAGGTGCCGGCGATGTAGATGTGGTGGGGCGGCACGCGGAAGGCCAGCAGCCGGTGGTGGCGGTTGAACCACTGGGTGTAGTCGTCCACCAGGCCGTTGCTGGTGTCGTCCACCAGGATGCGCAGGATGGTCACGCCCACATGGCTGGGCTTGGGCAGGCCCGAAAACGCCGCGCGGGTGGCCGAGTAGCGGCCGTCGGTGCCGATCAGCAGGTCGATGCCGTCCAGCTCGTGGTGGGCGCCGTCTTCCGTCCAGGTCACGCGCGTCTGGCGCGGGTCGAGGGCGCTGGGGCCGATGCCAGTCACCTCGCAGCCGTAGCGGATGTGGGGTTCCGCGCCGCTGCGCAGGATGCGGTAGAGCTCCGACCAGCGGATGCGGATGCCGTCGTTGTCGGCCACGCGCGCCAGCGGCAGGTCGAACAGTTCCGTGCCGTCGGCCAGCGCCACGCGCCAGCTTTGCCAGGGCAGGCTGGCCTCGGTCACGGCTTCGGCCAGTTCGGGGTCGCAGATCGCCAGCGCCTTGATCGCGTTGGGGCCGACGTTCAGGCCGGTGCCGGCCTCGCTGTGGTCGTCGGGCGCCACCCGCTCCAGGCAGGTGACCGACAGCGCCGGCAGGGCGCCCAGGCGCCGCGCCAGGATGGCGCCGGCCACACCGGCACCGATGATCAGGACTTTCAGGGGACGGGACATTCGCGGTTTCTCCAAAGGGCAGGTATTCAGTGCAGGGGCCAGCGCCGGGGGGTGGCCGGGTCGTTGGCGGCTTCCCAGGCTGGCGCCAGGGCGATCAGCCGCGCGTCGGACCCGGTCGGTCCCACCAGTTGCACGCCCACGGGCAGGTGCTGCGCCCACCCCGCAGGCAGGGCCAGCGCCGGCAGGCCGCAGGCGTTGACGAAGGCGGTGAAGACCGCATGCCCGCGCCCGTCGACGGCCTGGCCCGCGATGTGTGCGGGGTGCGGCTCGTCGGCCGGCCAGGGCAGGGCCGCCGAAGTGGGCGTGAGCACCAGATCGTGTGCACGGAACACATCCGCCAGAGCGGCTTGCAATTGCCGCACCAGGGCCTGTGCGGCGAACAGGTCGGTGGCACGCCCGGCGCGGCCGCGCGCCAGCATGTCGGCCAGGGCCGGCGTCAGCCGGTCGATCCGATCGTGCGTCTGCAGCACGTGGGCCAGCCCGGTGCTGCTGATGACCGGCCAGGCCCGCTGGTTGAAGGCCTGCACGGCGCCGGGCGCGGCGCGGGTGTGCACGGCATGGCCGAGCGCACGCAGGCGCTCGGCGGCGGCGTCGCCCAGGG